>MUKB01000045.1 GCA_002049785.1 Caldifarciminota bacterium 4484_100 | reverse complement strand
ATCAAACCCTGACTCAACCTGGTTTCCAGTATTCTTTATTAATGCCCAGAAATCGACCGGATCGCCATTATACACAAAGAACCCTCCAGAGATGTCGTTCATTACCTTGGAGACCGACATATCGTGGACCTGATAACTGGTTGTGTCCGGTGGATAGAAGAGGACTGCCAGGCTGTCGTGGATTGCATTGTTTGATGGTTGCTGGTCGTGGTTGTATTGCAGTCCCACATTACCCGCAATGTTTTCAATCCCTACGGTCAGGGCACCAGACCAGCCACCATAGGGAACTCCCTGCTGGGTGTAGTACTGGAAGGTGATAGAACTGTCGGGTCGGGAAAGAATGATCTCAAATGTATTGAGACTTGAGCTTACATTCCAGAACTGAACATTATAATAGGCAATGATACAGGTATCCTGCGCATTATTTGTCCAGTAATAGGCACTTGGAGAGCCGGCAGTGAAATCGAGATCGGACATCAGGGCAGCGAGTAAATTATTGGGTTTTGCAGGATTCGGGATGGTGGGGAATGGGGCTGCTTCCAGGGTATTATCACCGAATGCAATATAGCCATTGGAACCGACAAAAAATGAATTTACCGTATACCAGTAATAGGGAAAGTCGAATCCAATCGGAAAGGGACCCACAACATTGTCATCGGCAAGTCCGGTTATCTGGGTGCCGATACCCGAGATATCAATCCAGTTATAGGTTGGACCGCCTGCCGTATCACTATCAATCCAGCGATACCCATAGGCATCCGGACCTCCGGTTCCAAGAACAGTTGTAGGCACATTTTGCAGGAATGGAGAACCTGTAATCTGAAGGATGATTAAAACTATTGCCATACGCCTCCTTTCATCTTAATTATACCCAATGATAACAGTTTGTCAATAAAAGAGGCGGCAGCCGGATTTGCACCGGCGAATAGCGGTTTTGCAGACCGCCGCCTTGCTACTTGGCTATGCCGCCTTAAGAGCGGGAGACGGGATTTGAACCCGCGACCCTCACCTTGGCAAGGTGATGCTCCACCACTGAGCTACTCCCGCAAGTCAGATGATTATACTTGAAATCGAGGAAAAGTCAACATCAATTTTCTGATTTTTTTTATTCCCTGATGTCAGAGGCAATTTTCAACTCTTTTACCACTCGCACAGTTGGGAGGAGTCAGCAAACATTATGGTTGACTTTTTCGTATATTTTGATAAAATAATATCTATGCTATCCTCTATTGAAGAAGCCATAAAAGATATTAAAAAAGGTAAACTGGTAATTGTCGTTGATGATGAGAATCGTGAAAACGAAGGTGATTTTATCGGCGCGGCACAGAAGGTGTCAGCCAAAATGGTTAATTTTATGGCCAAATATGGCCGAGGTCTGATTTGTGCCCCCCTGACACCAGAACGATTGGAGGCCTTGAATATTCCAATTATGGTGAATGAAAACACATCGCTCCACGGCACCCACTTTACCGTGAGTGTGGACTATAAAAAGGGGACAACAACCGGTATTTCAGCCTATGACCGAGCCAAGACGATAAAGGCGCTCATTGATCCCAAGACAAGACCAGAAGATCTCGCCCGACCCGGTCATGTCTTTCCCTTAAGGGCGGTGAATGGTGGTGTGCTCAGACGTGCGGGCCATACCGAGGCGAGTGTTGATCTGGCGCGGTTAGCTGGGCTCTACCCTGCAGGTGTACTTTGTGAAATAATGGATTCAGATGGAAGAATGGCACGCTTGCCAAAACTGAAGAAACTTGCCCGCCAGTTCGGTCTCAAAATCATAAGCATTAAGGATTTGATCGCCTACAGGCGTAAAAAAGAAAGGCTGATTGAACGTATTCTCGAGACGGATCTACCCACAAAATACGGCAAATTTAAATTAATCCTATATGAAGATCTTGTTACACAAGACCATCACATTGCCTTGGTTTTAGGAGATGTAAGGGGTAAAAAAAATGTTTTGGTCCGGGTCCATTCTCAGTGCCTTACTGGGGATGTTTTTCACTCCTTTAGATGTGATTGCGGTGATCAGTTGGATGCAGCACTCAGATTGATTGCCAAAAACAGAAGCGGAGTCTTTGTGTATATGAGGCAGGAAGGACGGGGAATCGGTTTGGTCAACAAACTGAAGGCCTACCGTCTCCAGGATAAAGGGCTGGATACGGTTGAGGCGAATCTTGCCTTAGGTTTCCCGCCTGATCTCAGGGACTATGGGATTGGTGCCCAGATTCTGGTCGATTTAGGCCTCAGCTCAGTCAAACTTCTCACCAACAATCCTAAGAAGATTATTGGACTAAAGGGGTATGGCTTGAAGGTAACCGGACAGATACCCATATTCTCAGTTCACAAACATAATGTAGGTTATTTAAAAACAAAGCGAAACAAATTGGGCCACCTGATTCCTGAATCTGTTTTTGCTGAGGCGGAGAAGAAGGTTGGCCGAAAAAGATAGCTGGAGGTGCTATGAAAGAGATTAAGGGAAGATTAATCGGCAAGGGCAAAAAAGTTGCCATTATCATATCACGCTTCAACGAGTTTGTGTCGAGGAGGTTGCTCGAAGGTGCAATCGATTGTCTTATACGCCATGGTGTTCTTGCAAACAACATCGTGGTTTACTGGACCCCAGGAAGTTTTGAAATTCCTGGAGTTGCAAGGAGGGTCAGGTCTGGTAAATTCGATTGTCTGCTCTGTCTTGGTGCAGTAATCCGTGGTGATACACCACATTTCGATTATATCGCAGCCGAGGTAACCAAAGGTATTGCCAGCCTTAATCTGGAAAAGGGCGCACCGGTGATTTATGGTATCATAACCGCGGATACAATCGAACAGGCTATCGAGCGTGCAGGCACAAAGGCCGGAAACAGAGGTTGGGATGCGGCAATGGCTGGCCTGGAACTTGCTGACCTCTATACGCAAATAAAATAGATGGGGAGAAGATTGGCACGAGAACTTGCATTACAGATTCTCTACCGTTATGAAGAAGGCGATCATAACCTCAAACAGATTATTGACCAGGTACTTGAATCAGGAAGATACCGGGATGAGGATCGCAACTTTTCTCAAATTCTTGTTACCAGAACAATAGATGCACTGCCACAAATTGATAAGCATATCAGTAAGGTTCTTGAACACTGGGACTTCAATCGTGTCTCTTTGATTGATAAGATTATTCTGAGACTGGGAACCTGTGAAATTTTATATTTTGACGACATCCCGCCACGGGTTTCAATCAACGAAGCTATTGAACTCGGAAAAAAATTTGGGGGAAGTGATTCAGGGAGGTTTATCAACGGCGTTCTCGATGCCGTGAGAAAAAACTATGAAGGCGGCAATCATAAGTGACATCCACTCAAATTTAGAGGCCCTCCAAGTGGTAATAAAAGATATCAAAAAGAGAAGAATCAAAAGGATATTCTGCTTGGGAGACCTGGTGGGATATGGTGCCAATCCCAATGAATGCGTTGAAATGTGTATGAAGGAAGCCGATGTCATTATTGCAGGAAATCATGATTGGGCGACCATTGATAAGACGAGTATTGATAAATTCAATCCTATCGCCGCTGAAGCAATACGCTGGACCCGAAAAAATATTACCCGACAGAATTATAAAAGGCTGGAGGGCCTTAAACTGACCCATACCATAAAAGAACTCTTTCTGGTTCATGCAACACCACAGAAACCTGAAAACTGGAACTACCTCTTCAGTCTCAAGGACTTTCAGGGTCAATTTTCTAATTTCAGGGGTCAGGTCTGCTTTATTGGCCATTCCCATATCCCGGCGGTTGTTTTCCAGGATGCCAATGGCTATACCGATTTTTTGCGCGATAACCCGTTCCCACTGATAAAAAATCGACGTTTTATCGTGAATGTTGGAAGTGTGGGTCAGCCCAGGGATCTTGATCCCAGGGCCAGTTATGCAATCTATGATGGAAATAGAAGATATATTGAGATTGTACGTTTAAATTATAATGTCCTTCTTACCCAGCAGAAGATTCTTGACAGTGGTCTTCCGGAGTTTCTTGCGGATCGACTGATGATAGGCAAATAGATATGTTTGTATTTTCGAGTTATAAACCTAAATCAATGATGAATTGTCTAAAATTTGAAGGAATTTAGGGGATAAAGGAGACAATTATGAGAAAGATCGGACCGGTTACAAAATTGAAACAGGAATTGAAAGAGAAGGATGAGCAGTTGCATGAGCTCAAGGATCAGTACCTTAGGGCCTTGGCTGAGCTTGACAACTATCGTAAACGTATGGAGGCGCAATTCGAAGATTTCAAAAAATATGCCCGGGTTGACTTCTTTGAGAAGTTAATTCCGGTTCTGGACAATTTTGACCGGGCAATAACCGGTGCTGCGGTCAAGAAGGATTTCGACAATTTCTACAGGGGGATTGAAATTATTCATCGTCAGCTTAAAGATACATTGAAAGGACTCGGATTGGAGGAATTCTCCTGTATCGGTGAGACATTTGACCCGACACGACATGAGGCGGTTGCGACAGTGTCTACAGATGATAAGCCAGAGAATACGATTGTGGAAGAGGTCTGCAAGGGCTACAGGGTCTATGATCGGGTCATAAAACCAGCCAAGGTTTTTGTCTCCAAACCCAAAGAAGGAGGTGAAGAAGATGTCAAAGATAATAGGGATTGATTTAGGAACAACAAATTCTTGCCTGGCAGTGATGGAAGGTGGTCAGCCCGTAATAATTCCTAATCCCGAGGGAGGAAGGACAACACCTTCAGTGGTTGCATTTACAAAGAGCGGTGAGCGACTGGTTGGACCCCTGGCCAAGAGGCAAGCAATTACAAATCCGGAAAATACAATTTATTCAATAAAACGGTTTATGGGTCGAAGATATCAAGAGGTTGCCAATGAAGTGGCTCGATTCCCCTATAAGGTTGTTGAACACGAAAATGGCGATGCTTGGGTAAAGGTGGGAGATAAAACCTATTCACCTCCAGAAATTTCAGCAATGATTCTTCAATATCTGAAACAGGCAGCTGAGGCCTATCTCGGTGAAAAGGTAACCAAGGCGGTAATTACGGTTCCTGCATATTTCAATGACTCACAACGTCAGGCGACAAAGGATGCAGGTCGGATTGCTGGATTGGAGGTCCTCCGTATCATTAATGAGCCCACGGCATCATCCCTTGCCTACGGGTTAGAAAAGAAGAAGAACGAGAGGATTGCTGTATATGATTTCGGGGGTGGAACATTTGATATTTCAATTCTTGAAATCGGCGAAGGTGTCTTCGAGGTAAAGTCGACCAATGGTGATACCCACTTGGGTGGCGATGATTTAGATGAGAGAATTATGAACTTCATCGCCGATGAATTTATGAAAGAACACGGTATAGATTTGAGAAAAGACCTGACCGCACTCCAGCGTCTGAAAGAGGCTGCGGAAAAGGCAAAGTGTGAACTCTCCAGTGTTATGGAAACAACAATAAGTTTACCATTCATCGCCTCAGACAAGGATAAGACACCGCTCCACCTCGAGATGAAACTTACCCGGGCAAAGCTTGAATCTTTGGTTGAGGATTTGATTCAACGGTCTATTCCGCCCTGTAAGCAAGCCCTGCTTGATGCAAAATTGAACCCTCAGGATATCGATGAGATTGTTCTGGTCGGAGGTCAGACCAGAATGCCCAGGATTCAACAGATAGTTCGTGATTTCTTTGGTAAGGATCCCCACAAAGGGATTAATCCTGATGAGGTTGTAGCAATCGGTGCCGCGATTCAGGGAGCGGTTTTGGGCGGTGAGAAAAAGGATATTCTATTGCTTGATGTTACACCGCTTACCTTAGGAATTGAGACCTTAGGCCAGGTGATGACGCCGATAATTCCCCGCAATACCACTATCCCGACGAAGAAATCCCAGATATTCACCACTGCCGAGGATAATCAGACTGCGGTTACGGTTCATGTATTACAGGGAGAACGACCAATGGCATATCAGAATAGGACCCTGGGAAAGTTTGACCTCTATGGCATTCCTCCTGCACCCCGTGGTATTCCACAGATTGAAGTGACATTTGATATCGATGCAGATGGAATCCTGCATGTCTCAGCTAAGGATATGGGAACCGGTAAGGAGCAGAAAATAAAGATTACTGCATCGAGTGGTTTAACAAAAGATGAGATCGATCGAATGGTCAAAGAGGCTGAGGAGCATGCTGCTGAGGACCGCAAGCAGAAAGAACTTATCGATATCAGGAATCAGGCAGACAGTGTAATATACTCAGTGGAGAAGACCCTAAGGGATTATGGTGAGAAGATATCCTTTGAAGATCGGAGTGAAATCGGTAAAAAATTGGAAGAGCTGAAAAAGAAGAAGGAAGGTAATGATGTCTCTGCAATTAAACAGGCGATGGATGATCTACAACAATCTGTGTACAAACTCTCTGAAGCGGTCTATCGTGATGCAGCAGCCCAGCAGGCTGGTGCCCAGACCCAGGGACCAGAACCCGGTCCATCCGAACAGAAACCAGAAGAACCAGGTTCAGGTGGAGATACCGGAGCCGACTATCGGGTGGTGGATGAGGAGGGTGATAAGGAGCAGTAATCGAAAACCGACCCTCCGGGTCGAATTACAGAAATGAAAAAGGACTATTACCAAATACTCGGGGTTTCCAGGAATGCTACCCAGGAAGAGATAAAACGCGCCTACCGGGATAAGGCAAAACAGTATCATCCGGATATGAACCCGCAAAATAAGAAGGAGGCTGAAGAGCGATTTAAGGAAATCTCAGAAGCCTACGAAGTCTTGATGGATCCCCAGAAACGGAGGTTATATGACCAATATGGGCATGATGGTGTGTCTCAAACCTTTAAAGGTGGTGGATTCAGCTGGGATGATTTTACACATTTTGATGACCTCCAGGATATCCTGGGAAATCTATTCGGTGGTTCAATCTTTGAAGATTTCTTTGGTTTCGGCCGGCCCCGTACCCAGGCCAGGTCAAAAAGGGGCGGTGATATTCATGTAATATTAAGGGTATCACTGGAAGAAATTGTATCTTCAGCAAAAAAGCGTTTCCGGATAAATCGTTATGAACGGTGTCCACTATGTAAAGGTAAGGGGGGAACCGAACTGACAACCTGTCCCCAGTGCGGTGGTCGGGGTCAGGTCAGAACCCAGACAAGGAGTTTCTTTGGAACATTTACAAGTGTTTCAATCTGTCCCCGATGTCAGGGCAGAGGACAGGTTATAAAAATCCCCTGTAAAAAATGTGGAGGAACCGGCAGAGTGCGGGTCAACCGAACAATCGAGATCAAAATCCCAAGGGGCGTTGCTAATGGCCAATATATTGTATTGAAAGGTGAAGGCCACTATGGTATGGGTGGCAATGGAAACATCCTGATTGAGTTTGAAGAAAAACCCCATGAGTACTTTGAACGTCAGGGTTATAACCTCTATCTGAGACTCCTTGTTCCCTATTCTCGATTAATTACCGGCGGGGCTGTAGAAATTCCCAGCCTTAATGGTAGAAAGGATAAGATTAAAATTCCCAGAGGCAGCACCGCACCCCAGATAATTCGAGTAAAGGGTAAGGGGATGCCTCGACCAGACGGTGGACGCACCAAAAGAGCAGATTTTTGGTAATAAGATAGTAATTCAAGGAGACGAATTTCACCATATCAAGAATGTTTTACGAAAAAGATGCGGAGATATCATATTTGTTACCGATGGTGCAGGCAATAGATTCAAAGCAAAGATAATAGATATAAAGACCTCTGCACTGACCGCATATGTCTTGAAGACCGAGCGTTTCAAAGATAAAAACAGTATGGAATTGAGTTTAGCATTCGTGCCGCTCAAAGGGGCAAGAAACAACTATATTATTGAGAAAGGAACTGAACTCGGAGTAAGAATTTTTTTTCTTTTTCTCTCAAAATTTTCGGTTATTAGAGAAATATCTTCTCAGAAATTGGCACGGTTGAGAAAAATTGCAGGTTCTGCAATGCTCCAATCACAACGTTTCTATTATCCAGAATTTATTGTCAAACAGAGCCTGTTGGAGTTGGTGGATGAGTTTGAAAACTTCGACCTCATATTGGTTGCGGATATAAAGGGTGAAGCCAAAATTCCTGTAGGCAGAAGGAGGGTCCTCTATATCGTTGGCCCGGAAGGGGGGTTTGATGAAAATGAGTTGAAGATGTTGACTAAACACCAGGGGGTATTAATATCTCTGGGCATGAATCGCCCTCCAACTATTTTGCTGTTTATTGACAGCAACCGCAATAGTGGGTAGAATAGTGTATGCAGGGGCTTAAGGAATTTATTTTGCAGGACGCATATATTAAAAAAATTCAGCACTGTGGTGCTGGATTGAGGATTTTCCTTGTGGGTGGGACAGTTCGTGATATCCTCCTTGGATTGAACCCGACCGATTACGACTTTGCGGTATCGGGTTCTGGTGTTTCGTTTGCCCGCCGGATTGCCCAAAAGCTTAAGGGTGCATTTGTTTTATTGAGTAGCAAGGACGATGAGGCAAGGGTAGTAGTAAATGGAGTAATATTCGATTTTATCGGCATCGGAGATGGATATATTGAAGACGATTTATTGCGGCGTGATTTTACTATTAATGCGATGGCCATCGATCTTAAGACCCATAAATTTTTTGACCCCTGTAAAGGTTTCAAGGATCTGAAACGGGGTATCCTGCGTGTACCAGGTCCCAGGAATCTCATCGATGATCCCTTGAGGGTCTTAAGGGGTTTTAGATTCAGCGTTGAATTGGGATTCCGGCTTGATAAAACTTTTTATAAACAGGTGCCGGAGGTAAATCTAAGCGATGTAGCACCGGAACGGATTGGATTTGAAATCGTAAAAATAATGTCTGCAGCGAAAACATTTGATACTATTCTGAAGATGAACCAGCTCGGCATCTTCAGGAAGCTCTTTCCTGAGGCCAGAAAGTTGATTGACGATTTTGAACTTTGGGACCATTCACTTAATACCTATCAGGCGATTGAATTTTTGATGTCAGGTGGATTTTTCACTGAACTGAAACCTCAATTTTCAGAATATTTTTCAAAACCCAGGAAGAAGGCCCTGGTGAAGCTGGCTGGGTTATTTCATGATGTTGCCAAACCTGACACATTTTTATTGAAAGACGGTGAGATTCATTTTTATGGACACGACTCAATCGGGGCAAGAGTGGTTGAGGAGATGTTGAATCGTCGGCTCCGGCTATCAAGGGATGATATCGCCACGGTGAAACGGCTCGTAAAGGAGCATATGCGGCTTCATCTTCTTGCCACTGCTCCTGAATTGACTGACCGGGCAATCCGCAGATTCTTCCGGGATTTAGGAGAAGATTGGCTCGGGGCAATGATGATTGCCTGGGCAGATGGTTATGCTACTGGAGGCAGGATAAAACATCTGAAAGAGGCCTTTACAAGGATGATTGAGTTAAAGAAGGCGGATGAAGCCAAACCTAAGATAAAACCGCTTGTGAATGGCTATGACCTGATTGATCTGGGGATGACACCAGGGCCAAAATTTAAAATCATACTCCAGGAGCTTTTTGACCTTCAACTTGAGGGCAAACTTGAGTCAAAAGAACAGGCCCTAAAGATTGCCATTAAACTCAACGAGGAAATTTCTAAAGAAACTTAGTCTTTTTTGACTTTTTCCTGAATTGCGGCGACGATAACCCCTGCCGGCACCGGGTTCTGTATGTTTATAAAAAAGAGTCGCCAGCGCCGCTTCAACTTTCTCGCAATGAGGAGTTTTGTGCCATCACGGGAGATCCTGGGATTCCAGTCAGGGAGCCTGTTATGGGTGAGTTTTATCAGGATTTTGGTTTTCAGATTGAGTTTATAGACATCCCAATCTCCATCAACATTCGATTTGAAATAGAGGATGTTATTTGTTAGAATCGGGTCGTTGTCATCGCCTTTTCCCGCGTAGATAACCTTTTCACCCGTACCATTCGTCTTCATTTTATAGATTTGGGAATCCGTCCCAGTAGTTGTTGTTGGTCAATCTCTTTATCTTTTTCGTCTTTAACTCCAATTTATAGATTTCCCATTTATATGGGTCATCTAAGTTCGAGACATAGACAATCTCCTTTCCATCAGGCGCGAAATCCGGGGAAAAGTCATCGGCTCTATTATCGGTCAGTTTTGTTATTCTGCCGGTTTTGATATTGTATAGATATAGCTCATCATCACCATCAACATCAGAGACAAAAACGACGGACTTGCCGTCAGGCGAAAATGCTGGGTCGGTATTCATTCCACTGCGGGTAATCCGTTTTACAAAGGTGCCGTCCAGTTTTATGAGATAGATGTCGGCTCGGTCGAATCTCGCTGCAGCAATGGCGAGTAGCTGACCATCCGGGCTGAATACACCTTTGAATTGGTTCATCCTTTTGAGTTTTATAAGACTGGATGGATATGGTTCGATGTCCAGAAGATTTGCGAGTAACTCCTTTAACCGGGCATCATCACATAGACCTGAGCCGAGTTCGTTTAATTTTAGATAGTGTTTGAATGCTTGCTCTGTGGAGTCGAGCCGGACGTAGGCAAGACAGAGATTATAATGTGTTTGTGGATTCAGGGAGTCCTTCATCAATGCGGACCTTAAAGATTTTACCGCCTTCAAATACTCACCCTTTTTTAGCTGTTCGATTCCGATTTCCAGGCCGCTTTTTTGCTTACAATGATAGAGAAAGAAACTAAACAGGAATAACAGATATATTATTCTTTTAATGTTCATCTCTTTGAAACCTCCTAACATTTTTATAGATTTTTATTCCCTGCTTAATTGCTGTAATCAAGCCAGAAGTTTGTGCTAAATTTTTACCAGCAATGTCGAGGGCTGCACCATAAAGGGGTGAAATGCGGATTATCGGCAGGCCCAAGGTAAAGTTGAGCCCATCTTTTTTTGATTTCAAAAAGATCATTGCCTGATCATGGTAGATCGCAAGGTAGGCATCAAAATTGCGATTATAGATTGAGTCAGCTGAGAATGGTCCCTGTGCATCGATACCTTTTTTCCTGGCCTTTTCCACCCCGGCCTTTATTATTTCATCTTCGCCCAGACTGAATTCAAATGGATGGGGATTGAGCCCACAAACACCGATTGAACCTTTAACTTTGTTAAAATATTTTTTTAGACCCCAGTGAAGGAGCTGAATCTTTTGAAAAACTGCGTAAGCGGTGAGTTTTTTGAATATCATACGCAGGGGAAGATGGGTGGTCATAAGCATAATCCTTTTGTCCCGCCATAATCCAACCATTGCGTATTTCCTGGTTTGATAGTATTGTGCGAGATATTCAGTATGGCCGATGAAGTCTGGATGGGAGAGTTTGATTACCTCTTTGACGATCGGGGTGGTAATTATGATATCCAAATTCGCTTTCAAAGCCTGATCAATTGATTCCATTGCTACCTGCCCGGTTTTTTTATTCGGTTTACCATAGTAAAAATCGCAATCCCTTACACAATCAACAATCATACATTTTATCTTTTTGAAGTTCTTTGTTAGACCGAGATCTGAGGCGGTTCTTTTCAGAATATTTTTATTGGCAAAGATATAGAGTTTGTCTCGAGAAAATAGTGGTAATGCCTTAAGGATAATTTCCGGGCCAATACCTGCAGGGTCTCCGATGGTGATACCAATCTTCATTTTTAGATTTCTGTAATTTCCTGATAATAGAGATTTCTTTCTGCCTTTTTAACATTGCCGGTAGGGATATCCTGGATGAGAAATTTCCGTGTGCCTTTGGGCGTCTCAATCTCAAGGAGGTCACCAATATTTACCGCCTTTGAAGGCTTGACATAGTGACCGTTCAGCCGAACATAGTTTTTGTCACACATTATTTTCGCAATAATTGCCCGAACCCCAAATCTTGACCGTTTGGCAAAGGCAAGTAGCCTGGGCCAGACGGTCCCGATTGCACCGGGTATAACCCCGGGAAGCGGGCCGGCCCATCTTGCGCTGTTCGGTTATGACCCCATAAAGCATCAGATTGGACGGGGGGTGCTGGAGGCGTTGGGTATAGGACTTGATGTAGGGAAGAATGAACTGGCGGTACGGGCAAATTTTGCAACAATCAAGAATGGGATTATTATTGACCGCAGGGCAGGCAGGATTGCAACTTCAGAATGCATAAGGTTGTGTAAAAAACTGCAGTTGGCGATTAAGTCTATTGGTGATGTGGAGGTTATTATCCGGCCTGCAAAGGAACACCGATTTGTGATTAAATTCAGAGGCCGAGGACTTTCTGATGAACTTACTGATGCTGATCCCCAGAAGGAGAACCTCAGGGCGGTTGAAGCAAAGCCTGTAAATAAGAAGGCAAAACCTACCGCCCGGTTGATAAATGAATTTATCAGAATGGCGGCAGAGGCGTTGAAACACGAGCCCAAGGCAAACTATGTTCTTTTACGGGGTTATGCAAAGAATCCCGAACTTGAACCGATGTCTGAACGGTATGGTTTGAACCCGGTAGCAATCGCCACCTACCCGATGTATCGAGGGATTGCACGACTTGTCGGGATGGAGGTTTTGAAGACCGGAGAGAGGATTTCAGATCAGGTGAAGACCCTTAAAGAAAATTATATCAATTATAACTTCTTCTTTTTCCATGTGAAGGGAACCGATAGAGCAGGTGAGGATGGAGATCAGCCTTCAAAGGTGGCGTGTCTTGAGGAATTTGATAAAAGTTTACCGGATATTATTAAGTTGAAGCCTGATGTATTATGCATCACCGGCGACCATTCGACCCCTACCATACTGCACTCCCACTCCTGGCATCCCAACCCTTTCTTATTAAATTCGAAATTTATCTTTCCGGATAAGAAGATATTTACTGAAAGGAATTGTGCTTCTGGCAATTTGGGTACGATGAGGGCCCTTGATGTGATGCCCCTGTTATTGGCACATTCCTTAAAACTTAAAAAATTTGGAGCATAAAGATGATTAAAAAGAAAGCCCTTATTTCTGTGGCCGATAAGAATGGTATCGTTGAATTTGCCCGGTCATTAAAAGAGGCCGATTTTGCCCTGATCGCGACCGGGGGAACTCAGAGGTTATTGTCAGAAAATGGTATTGAGGCGGTCAAGATCGCTGATTATACCGGTGGAACTGAGAGTGAGCGGGTGAAGACATTGAGTCAACGTGTGGCAAAGGAGATTCTTGAAACAGGTGAGATCGGTCTGGTTGTTTGCAATCTATATCCGTTCTATGCGCAGAAAGATAAAACTATAGAGGAAATGGTTGAGTTCATCGATATCGGTGGTGTGACATTGATTCGTGCTGCAGCAAAAAATTATAAGCAGGTTGCGGTCTTGTTCGACCCTAAACAGTATGCTGGCTTCATCGAAGTTCTGAAAAGTGATCAGCTGGATGAGGAGTATCGACTCAATCTGGCACGTCAGGCATTCGATTATATCGCCTGGTATGATTGTGTGATTGCAGAGTATTTTGGACCACCATCTGCGGATAAACAGTTTTTCTCACTCGGAGCTGAGAAATTTTTACCATTGCGCTATGGTGAAAATCCTCATCAGCATGCCGCCTTCTATCTCAACCCCTTATATCGCGATGGATTTAAGGTTCTGGGAGGAAAACAGATTTCTTATAATAATATCCTCGATGCCGAGGTGGCGTTCGGAGCGGCAAATGAGTTTACTGACCATATTGCCTGTGCAATCATTAAACACCAAACACCCTGTGGTGTTGCATTGGGTGATACTCAGGCCGAGGCATTTGAACGTGCCTATATGGCGGATTCCTTATCCGCCTTCGGTGGAATTGTGGGTTTAAATCGTAAGGTTGAACCTGAGACCGCGGAGTTGATCCGGAAACATTTTTTTGAGGTTGTGATTGCTCCATACTTTGAAGAGAAGTCACTTGAGATTTTGAAGACCAAGAAGAATCTGAGATTGGTGGAGTTATCACCGAGGTTGATTCAGGATGTAGTTTATCGGCCTGTCTTTAGCGGAATTCTGGTTCAGGAGCGAGACCGCGCTGATCTCAAAGACTGGGAAGTGGTAACTAAACGTGCACCCAATGACTACGAAACCTCGGCTTTGAAATTTGCCTGGAAGGTGGTTAAATGGACAAAGTCTAATTCTGTTGTTTTTGCAGTCAGGGGCAGAACCGTGGGTATCGGGGCAGGACAGACATCAAGGGTTGGGGCAGTAGAGATCGCTGCAGGCAGGTCAATCACCAGGAGTGCAGGTATTGTAATGGCGTCAGATGCATTTTTCCCATTTCGGGATGGCGTTGATAAGGCTGCTGAGGCAGGAGTTACCGCAGTGATTCAACCCGGTGGTTCCAAGCGGGATCAGGAGGTGATAGATGCCTGTAATGAGCACGATATGGCGATGGTCTTTACCCATATAAGGCATTTCAGGCATTGAAAAAATTATTTTATTGAATCACTACCGCATTCGTTCGCATCTTACCTGAGTCCTCTCCACTTTTTTCAAAAGCCCTATAGAATTAACTGTATTAGTATTCTGGTTATTCAGAGATGCTGAAATGAATTCAGCATGACAGAGGAAAGGCATTTCGGAATTAAAAAAGAAGATGTTACCCTGAACCCCATTTCAGGGTCTCAAAATTAAGTTAAAAGGAAAAAGTTAAAAGTGAAATCAGACCGTCCCGGTCCAGCAACTTCCTTCCCAGCCAGCAGACCGTCCCGGTCTGCAATGACTTAAGATTTTTCAACCAGATAGACCAGAAAAACGAGAAAAACCAGATAAACCAAAAAAACAGAGATGCTGAACCAAGTTCAGCATGACATTGCTGTTGTCACCCTGAACTTGTTTCAGGGTCTAAATCTTTTCAACCAGACAAACCAGAAAAACGAGAAAAACCAGATAAACCAGAAAACCAGAGATACTGAAATGAATTCAGCAGAATATCCTAAAAAATCAAAACAAAAAGTGGAGAGGGCGCATCTGCTTTTACCCCTTGACAACTTTCATTAAATAATTATAATAAATTATTATGGGTCTGTTAGTGCTTCTCGCACTTCTTACAGCCGGGCGGGATATCATTTTTGACATTCCTGTTAATCAACTAAATTACCGGATTGAAGAAACCCAGGGTTATCAGAGGATTTTCCTTAAAGGTGGAGATGGGCTGGAAGGTGGGGTTGGTGGTCCTGAACTTCCAGTCTATACATTTACCTATCTCATTCCCACAGGGGTTGAGGTCAATTCGGTCTCGGTGTTAGAGCAGGAATGGAAGTTGCTCCCTGGTGAGTTCAAAATTTATCCGAAACAGCCGGACCTTCCATTGGATCAGCCCGGTAATTTTGTTGAACCCGATTCGACAATATACAACTCTTCAGACCCAATCCCTGCTTCACCCTATATTACATACAGCACGGGTAATCTTCGGGGCTATGAGTTATTTCAGGTGATGATTGCTCCATTTAAATATATCCCCTGCTATAAACATATCTATCAGTTGCAGAAATTGAAGATACTTGTCAGGACTAAAACCTCGTCACTGCAGAAAGTCGCACCGCTCAGGCAGACATATCGAACTGAGAAGATGATGGTCAATTTTTTGAGTAAGCTTGTAATAAATAGAGATGCAATTAATAATCCTGGATTTAGACCACGACATTATCTTGAAGATAATCCTACAGATTTGGCACCCACCGATCTACCGTCGCTCCTGGGTCCACCTGTAGATCTGGTGATTATTACCGATGATGAACAGAAATCCTCCTATAAGAAGTTGGCCCGATTAAAGAAACTTTACGGTTTTAACAGTGTGGTAAAGACGATGGCTTGGGTCAGAGAGCATTATACTGGAATTGATGATGCAGAACAGGTTAGAAATTTCATACGCGATGCAATGCAACAGTGGGGGACATATTTTGTTGTATTGGGGGGAGATGTTCCCAATGTGCCTACACGATATGTCTGGATGGACCGTTCTCTATTTTTTGCTGGACTCTGGCTACCGGTTGCGACAGACCTCTATTTTGCCTGTCTCGATGGTAATTGGAATTTTGACAGTGATAATAAATTTGGTGAGGTTGAGGATTCGGTCGATCTTTATCCTGATGTCTTCGTAGGTAGAATATCTACAAAATCAGCAGATGAATCATTCGGTTATTTTAACAAACTCTGTGCTTATCTCTTCCCGGAGAATTATGAATATCAGACCAAGGCACTTTTTTACAGCTCAAACCTTGATTACAATCAGCCTGGACTATACTGGGCCTATCAGCTTGCTGAACACCTGCCGACTTACTTTACCAAATCATACCTTGATGAGACCCTCGGTAATTTTACCCCAGAGGTTCTTCGTGATTCGCTACGGGTAGGCTTCAGTATCGTTGCGGGAATTGGCCACGGCGATGTCAATAAGATGTGTTATCGTTTCCTGTCGCCGAGGGATTTTTTTACTAACTATTTCTTTGATACTTTAGATAATAACCCTTTATATAGTGGATTGCTTTTTGTGGTTACCTGTTATACAAATCCATACCAGTCAGATTGTTTAGGTGAGCATTGGCTTTTGAACCCCTCAGGTGGTGGTCTGGCATATATCGGGCCTACCAGCACCAGTCAGGGAGGATTCCATAAACAGATTATGGAGGATTTTCTCGATACCCTATTTACCGAGGAAAGGGTTACCCTGAGTGAGGCGCTGGAGCTTGCCAAGGTTACATACATACCAAACGCCCAATATGATGGCTGGCACCGTCTATATCAATATGCCCTGATGCTTCTGGGAGACCCTGCTTTTGTTTTATGGAAAAATAGACCGCTCGGTTCACTGGTGGTTACAACCGAACCTGAGACACTCCGGGTTGGTGTTGATACGGTAAAGATGTATTTAGACCCATCTGCGGTTAACCATTTTGATGTTCAATTCTATAAAGAGAATGAGACATTCATTATGGCTTCCGGGGACCAGGGGTTTCTGGCCTGCCCGGTTAAGACGAAATCTGAAGGTTTTTTGAAGTATCTTGTGAACAGCAGTGGTTATATCCCTTGTATCGATTCAATCTATGTAGCACCAGCTCAGCCTTTCCTCGCTTATGAAGGTTATAGAGTATTTGATACACTCCAGAATTCTAATGGTATAGTAAATCCCGGTGAGGATATATTTCTCGGTGTATCGTTGAGAAATAACGGTACCGGCAATGCTACTGCAATAACCGCGAAAATTGTCTGTTTGGATAGTACACTAACAATGATTAATGATACGAGTTCTTTCCCGGATATTCCGTCAGATTCTACAGGAGAGAATATTACACCGTACTATTTTCGCATTTCCAATATGATGGGTGACGGACATTCGTTCAATTTTGAACTGCAGATTAATTACAGTGGAGGCGTGATAATCGATAGTTTTCAGATTGTCGGTTCGGCGCCGGTTCTTTACCATTATTGTCAGAATTTCTATGACAATGGTGATACTGTTGTAATTTTGCCGTGGTTAGAAAATCTCGGCAGTGCCAGAGCTGATTCGGTCTATGCCCGGATCAGTTCAGATTCGGTAACGGTTCTGGATAGTATGGTCGTTTTTCCCAAAATTAATTCCAATACATATATCTCTTCGGCCCCTGATTCCTTTAAGGTCTATTTGAGCCAGCCGGGTACAGGACTCCATTATAATTATCGCGTCTATTGCCAGGGTGTCAAAGTTATTGACCGGGATCTAAAAAGGGGTGCTATATTGCAACTTGATTCTTTAATATCTGTTGGTCGTCAGGACCGATTACTTCTGAAATGGCCCAGGGTGACGGGTGCGGTCGGTTATCGAATATACCGGGCTACTGATTACGGAGGGCCTTATATAAAGGTGAGTGAAGTCCTGGATTCTGTTGCATATTATGAGGATTTTGAAGTGGAACCCGGGGTTGATTACTTTTATTATGCAATTCCGTTTGATTCTTCGATGAATCAGGGGATATGTCAGGATACGATTCTTGCGCGCATCAACCCGAGCTATGTTCCTGGCTGGCCCACAGATGTCTATGATTATGTTTTCTCTTCACCGAACTTCGGCGATATTGATCCGTATTATCCTGGCTTGGAGATTGTTGTGGGTGCATTTGATGGATGGATTTATGCCTGGCATTGTGACGGCACTCCGGTTGTGGCCGATGATGGAAGATTATTCTATAGTGGGTCGAATCCGATCTGGTCATCACCTGCACTGGGTGATGTGAATGGCGACGGATTGATTGATATCGTCTTTGGGGTACTGCGTAGTACGGATAATCTCTATGTAATTACCTATAATCCAATCAGTAAAGGTGTGATTGTTCTACCGGGTTGGCCTCAAAGTCTTGACGGTTCCTGTCTGTCATCTCCGGTACTTGCTGATATTGATAATAATGGAAAACTTGAAATCTTTTCGGTCAGTTTCAGTCCTGCCGGACTGTATGCATTCCGGTTCGACGGTTCCGGACTTTACACACCTTCTGGTCTGTTGAAACAGCTATACGGTGGTGTTCGTGGAACCCTGGCAATCGGCGATATTAACCAGGACGGTGAACTGGAGATTCTGTGCGGTGGAGGCAGTGAGACAGATTCATTCTTTGTCTGGGATAAAGATGGTCAATATCTTCAACCATTTCCTGTGGTAATCAGTTTAAACCTGGAGAATGGTGTTGTGATTGGTGATGTGCTTGGTGATGGTAATCTTGAGATCTGCACCTACAGTGGTAATCCATCATACAGTCTTAATCTCATTGATTGTAATGGAAATCTTGTCTGGAGTTATCAGGTCATCACTGATTATCATGAGGTCTGCCCGCTCTTTGCCGATTTTGACAACGACGGTAAAGCAGAGGTCATTTTCGGTTATAATGATGGACTTGATGCCGGATTAGTTGTACTCGATTCCTTGGGTAATGAACTTCCGGGATTTCCCAGGCGCGGTTTTGATGCCTACCAACCTATAGTAGTTGATGCGGATGGAGATGGAGAACCGGATATTCTCAGTGGTAGCACTGAGTGGAATTTGAATGGAACAAACACAAATGGAACTGGAATAGTCGGTTTTCCGATAAAATTGGGCAGTAGAATCAATGCTTCACCCTTTGCCTGTGATATAAATAATGACGGCAGATTAGAACTTGGTGTCGCGTGTTTTGATATGCATTTTCATCTATTCCAGTTGGAATCTGATAGTGCTCAATGGCCCAAGTTTCATTATGACCCATATAATTCCGGTTGTTTCAAGTCCGGATACTACGAATTG
>MUKB01000044.1 GCA_002049785.1 Caldifarciminota bacterium 4484_100 | reverse complement strand
CTCAATTTATTAAATTTTGCCCAGCCTTCAGTTACATCTTTGGCATAACCACAGACCTCGAACTCGGAAGAGAGACCGATAATATCACCGATCACCTTCTGCATCAGAATTGAATCTTCAACAATCAGTACCCTCTTTTTCATAATACCTTCTCACCGTGCTGGAACGAACGAACCCGAACTTCACCATTATTGACATTAAAAAAAATCGTCCTTCCCCAGTTACCAAAGACATCCTCAGCAACAATTGGGATCCCCAAATCATTCAATTCCCTTCTTGTCTCAATAACATTCCTCTCTCCGATCTTCTGACCCTTGAACCCGGAAAACATACTGGCACCGCCCACCAGCTTGGCAACGATCTGTTTCATATCTGCACCCATCTTCTCCATCCTCTGAAGCATCCCTTTAATTGCTCCCTTAGGGTATTTAAAAGATTCATTATCACCAGTAGGAAGTAAACAATGGGCAAGTCCACCCACCCTCTTTTCTGATTCATAAAGGATTATAACGATACAGGAACCAACACCGTTTGCAGAAAGCAAAGCCTCACCCTGACGCACACATATCTCACCGATTCCGACACGCTTAGATTCCATATTATGTTCCAGTTCCGAGTTTACGATAGATATGCTCTGCACGATTAACCGCATCAAAAAGTTTCATCTCGGGTATTCCCAACAGTAGTTCTACCTTACCCAGCACAAGATAGCCTGTCGGTTTCAACTGCTCATTAAAGTTAACGAGTATCCTGCGCTGGGCTTTGCGGTCTAAGTAGATCAAGACATTCCGGCAGACAATCAAATCACAATGGGGAAAAGGGGGCAGTTGAAAAAGGTCGTGGTGTAAAAAAGTGACCCGTGACTTTATATACTCTTTTATCGCAAACTGTTCTCTTTCAGATTCAAAATATCTCATTATAAGTTCTGAAGAAAGATATTGAAGTGCATTCGAGTTATAAATACCCTTTCTTGCCCGCCCCAGAGCCTCCTCATCGATATCGGTTCCATAAATCTGAACCTTTGATAGAATACCAGCTTGCTCAGCAAGGATTGCCAGAGAATAGGGTTCTTCACCACCTGCACAACCAGCACTCCAGAAGATCACCCGGGAACGGTCTTTAAATTCTGGAAAGACATTCTGTTGTAGAAATTCAAAGGTCTCTGGGTTGCGAAAAAAATATGAAAGGTTGATTGTAAGAACCCTAACAAGTTCCTTGAACTCATTGGGATTTTTTCTAAGAAAATCATAATATTCATCATATTTATTCAACTGAAGTGCACGCATCCTCACCCTGAGCCTTCTTTTTAAAGGCCTTTCTTTGTACAGCTGACACATAAACCCGGTCTTTTCCTGAATGAAATTTATCAGCTGGTTAAAGCTATTTTCCACTGGATTGTTTCAGGAGTTCGATATTGCGCAGAATCAGCTTATTCTCCGGGCTTAATGTAAGCGCCTTGTTCCAGAGCTCAAGTGCCTGTTCTCCATTTCCCTGTCTCAGATAGATATTTCCGAGGTTAAAAAGTACCTGCCAGTCTGCGTCTGATTCAGGAATCCTTTCGTATAGCTCTTTTGCCGCACCTAAGATCTGTGCCTCATAATAGAAATCGGCAAAATTCTTGCAGACCTTATAATTATAGGGATCGCTTTCAAGCGCCTCACGATACAGCTTCTCTGCTTCTTCAGGCCGGTCGATCTGTTCATATAATACTGCAAGGTTATTCTTGAGAAAAGCATTCCGCGGAAACTTATCAATGGCCTCAGTAAGAAGTTCTGCGGCCTTAATAAAATCTTCCTGCCCGGCTTTAATATACGCAAGATAGATATATGGGGTGACAAATTCCGGAGAATTTTCTTTTAATGAATTAAATACCTCTGCAGATTTATCTAAATCATTCATCTTAAAATATGTAATTCCCAGGTTACACTGAACCTTGGGATTATCCGGAGCAAGAGCCTCTGCCTGCAGGAGAAGTTCAAGTGCCTTATCAGGATGGCCGAGTTTGTTATTAACAAAGGCGAGGTTGAGCAATGTCGACAACCTCTTTTCAGCATCAAGGGATCGACTGAGATAATCCCGGGCCTTTTCATAGTCTTTATTTATAATGGAAATGAGCCCCAGAAACAACAGCGCCTCAGGATCATCCGGTTTAATTTCAAGAACCCGATTATATTCACGGGTCGCCTCTTCAAGCATCTCGGTCTTAAAAAACGCAAACCCGAGATTCTTATATTCGGTTATATCACCCGCACTCTCTTTCTTCATCACCGGTGTTTCAGGTTTTTCCAGAAAACCGGCTGAGAGTAGGCCATAGATTGTCCGGCAGGTTTCGAAGAAATCATACTCAGAGAGTTTAAGAATCTCATCGATGCTACGCGTGCCATCCACTAAGGCCATAATCTTTGATTCCTGTTCAGTAAGGGGAATATTATCTACATTCTCTTTCTTTACCAGAGGCGTTTCAAACGGAGGAAGCTTATCTTCAATCTTACGCCACTCATCGATCCGTCGCGCACCTTCAAGCAGCAGTTCCTGAGATGAAAGCTGCACTGTATACTGATCCGGATCAGGAAGTAGATCTGCCTCAAAATTGAAATAACCCTTTTCCCAGGTTAACATCGTAAAAATCGTCTGCTCTATCTGTTCCTTGAGTGCCTGACTCAATGCCTCTTCGGTTATTGCACCCATCTCAATGAGTATCTCACCTAATCGTTTCTTTTTATTCGATTTTTTGATTTCCAATGCCCGGGATAGGATTTCATTATCAATCTGATTCTTTAAGACGAGAATATCCCCAAGCCTCTCCTTACGATTCAAAATGGTTGCAAAGATAATCTTGCCGTCTTTTATAAAAATATTACCGAAGTTCTTACCATCGGTCACAGAAAGACAGCCCGATTTCAACGAATAGGTCAAAAGCTGTATTACATCGGGTAAAGATGCTTCAGATAGAGAACCTTTAATCGCCATCAGAAATTCTCCTCGATCAACTCGTTAGTAAGTTCAGGTAGGAGAAAACGGATCGATATCTTCTGTTTTACTGATTCAGGTTCTTCAACTCGAGGTTTGACTGTAACCGGTTCCTTTTCTGATTCTGGAATCTCTTTCTTCTCAACACCTTCTTTCTCCTCTTCACCGGGTAAACCTAAGGGTATAACCTCACCACCTACCCTCGATTCTATCGATTTCAGATACTCTTCAATCTCATAAAATGAGGAAAACTGAGGCACACCCTGTTCAATTATCTGGACAGCCTGTTCCTCAGGTAACCTCGATTTAAAATAGGCCTTCACAAGGTCTGGACTCGGCCTTCCCAGCTCCACCTCAAGACCCACCTCAAAGATCATCCGCTCATCCGGTGTCAGTTCTGCCTTATCAGTAAACCGCTGGGCACCGATTATTATCGCCTTATCCTTCTCAATAAATCTCAAGATACCCTCAAAAACCTTTTTTCTTAGATCTTCGGGTGCAGAGAATATCTCCTGGAAATTGTCGAAAATGAGCGCATCAAAATTCTCCGTTTCCTCAAAGTTAACCGCAGAGAGTTCCTGTTTTATGTCATAGAATACTGTCTGAATATTTTTTGACTGTAAATCCTGTTTAACCGCCTCAAGAAAATGGGTTTTGCCTGTGCCTGGATCTCCCAGAATAATAAAGGGGTTGAATTCACGGCCGGGATTCTGGGCAATCTGGTTTTTATAGAGTTCGTATGCGGACCTATTACATTCACCGATTATATAATTATCGAATGAACGCACTGGAACCGCCTTGGCCTCTTTCTTTATCTCACTGATTAAACCCTCTATCTCCTCCACTCGATCCGGTGAGAAGAGCATCGATTCAATCCGCATCGCAAGGTCAGGAAATTCACTTGTATCAAGGGCACCATACTCCTTTTGAAGCTCAATAAGCCTTTCAACCTTCTTAATGAAATTGTCATACTCGGTCTTCAAAATCTCAAGGTCTCCATCAAGGAAAGGTTTCAATGCTGAGGTGTCAAAACCCTTCATCTCCCAGACATATATCTTCTCTTTATACTCATCCCGCATACTCAATTTTTCGGAAACACCTTCGAGGACTTCGGATGCATTCTTCTTTAACTCCTCAAGCAAAGAGGAAACCGGACTGTAAATACCCTTGGGATAGAACTCTTTCAATATCAAACGCACACTATTTATATCCAGGGTCTGATTTCCAAGGGATGAGTAGGCAACCAGACGATTGATCATCCCCTCAATCGTCCTTATCGACCCGGTGGAAACCTGAGCCAGTTCCAAGGCGATATCATCCGGAAGTATGATACCCGCTTCTTCGGACTTCTTCTTAATTAAATTGATTAAAGCAAATTCCTTGGGTGGCTGGAGTTCACAGACAAGACCTCCTTCAAGACGGGAAAGCAATCTCTGGTCAAAGTTCTTCATCTGGCGTGGAGGCAGAACCCCTGAAAAGCAGAGCTGAATATTACTGGATATAAATATATCAACCATCCCCAGTATCTTACGCTGATATTTCTCCGAAACATTGTGGATGTCATCAATAATCAGGATTCGGTCATATTCTTTATTCTCTTCCATATATTGTTCAAATTCCGGTGCGGTGAGGAAGATCGGGTTTGAGTTCTTGGTCAGTTCATTGTATAATGCCCGTAATAGATGGGTCTTACCCAACCCGGTTCCTCCATAGATATAAAAGGGGTTAAATAATTCACCCGGAAATTCAATAATCTTCTTGGCAGCAAGATATGCAACCTTGTTTCCGTCGTGCACATAAAAATTCTCAAAACTGAATACCCGCTTCATAATCCATCCTTCAATATCTTCCCCACCTCTTTGGAAAAGACCTCAGAGGCGACCTTTACCACACCTGCTAAGGTGCGATCATCAAAAAGTGAAACAAGGAGATAATCATCATTGACACATGTATAATAGATACTATGACTTTTTCCTTCCTGGAGAAACTGAGAAAACCTCTCCTCACCGATAATACGGGCGAGCTCCATCGTCGAGTTGAAGACCCCACAGGCAAGCGCCGCGATGGTCAAGACATCAAAAGAATAGACAAAACCGCGCTGTGCCAGAAGTTGACCGGTTAAGGTTGTAAATATTGCCCAAACCGTATTTGTCTGATTACAGAAATCGGTTAGGAGTCTTTCCAGTTCTGCCATTCTCTTCTCTGAAACCGTTATTGCCTGAGACCTGACCATTACAGAGTGATTATAATAAATAATGGGCATAAAGTCAAGGGATATCTGCAAGCGCTATGAACTCTACCTTCTCTGTTCGAGCCTTATGACCGGCTAAATATTGTCATCCTTGCTAATAATCCAATACTACAACCACAATACTGAATGCACGAAGAAAACCGACATACCCAAGGTTTCCTTTCAGCGACCTCCTTTAAATATGAACCCATTATCATCCAGATAAATCACAATTAACAACCTCTCCCTTACCTCAAGAAAACAATCTTTGCGCATCTCCTGTAATCACCAACCTCAAAGCGCACGAAATAGACACCACTGGAAACAGACCGTCCTGCATCGTCTTTACCATCCCAGATTATATAATTGACCGGCCTCCTGGATAAACGACTGAAGCATCTTATCCGACGACCCTGGACATCATAGATACTCAAAGAAGGAGATTTCTCTCTATCCTGTGGTGCAATCTGATAGCGGATTGTTACAGAATGTAAACAGGGATTCGGGTAGATGGTATTAAGAGCGGTAGCAGGATAAAGACCCGATGACGGTCTTTCACCAACCCCGTAATACACCCCGAAGAAGTGCATTATTGAATCGAGTAATGATGCGCGGGTCGAGGGTGGAGTTGTATCAAACAGACCGCCCAGTTCAAACGAAATCCCGACCGTTCTGGATGGACCCTGGGCCCGGGCAACACCACAACCATAATTATAATATCCCTCTTCAAAGATCAGAAAAGAATTTGTACTATCCGGTTGGATATGATCTATCCATTCATTCTCTCCATTATAAGAAAAATTCATCCCCTGAGTAAAGGTATTCTGCTCTCCTGCCACAGAATGCATATCAATTTCACCATCATAATTTGCCGAGATTCCAAATAGGGGTCCGAAATCATATCCACCGGCATGCTGCGGATCATAATACCAGACATCACCACCTTCTAAATAGACCCTGCCACTTTGTTCCTGGAGATATTCAACCAAAGCATTCGCCTCAGGACTGCCATCCTGAATCACAAAATTGTTCGGGTAGATTCCTGCGCAGACAAAGACCGTCTTATACAGATTCAAATCCTGTGTTAGGGTTGTGCCATAATGACCGACATAACCGAGTGCATTGAGGATGGAATCGATCACCAGGCCTGACTGCGGTGTGATATCAGGGTTCCAGATATAGTAATGCATCCTTCCGAGTACCATAGAAAAATCGAGTGTCTCAATATATCCACCAGAAACCAGCTCGATCTGGAAATCGACCCTTGAATCGTATGGTGCAGAACTGGAAGCAGTTACATTATAGGGATCTGCCAAATTATTTGCCGAACTATCCGGTGCAATCGGACCATAATTCCCAGAACCATCATTGATTGTAATATAGGGGTTAAAACTGAAGAGTGTTGAACTCACATTACCTGTGGATGTACCACCGATATTCTTTATCGTCACCACCAGGTCTGCGGTCTCACCGGGCTCTAAAATGTGATTACCATTGTCGTCATTCAATACTGAAAAATCGACAAACTGCAGGATTGGTGCATATACAGTGATATTGAAAGAATCTATCCAGACCGAATCGTTCAGGTTATGAAATTCCAGTGCAAAATGGATTATGTGGTGATTTTGACAGGTATCTGCTACACTAAAATTATAGAATGGGTTTGAAAGCGCTGTATCATTTGCAGGAATCGCTCCATACCAGCTGGAGTCAGTATTAAGAACAACAAAAGGGTCGGATCCAGTAAGATAACCATATATTGGATCACTCTGGACAGGTCCATAATTTCTCACCCTTACACCCAGGTCAACTGTCTCACCGGGATTAACCTTATGGTCATTATTTCCTCCAAGAGAATCATTGATATATATGGAATCAATCGAAACCCAGGGCTCAACACCGATCACCTGCACATCGCTTTCATAACGATAATAGTTCGCCTTGGTCACGGTCACCTTCACGATCTCACCCGCACTCTGACCAGGAATTGTAATCTGCAAAGGACTGCCGGTTCCTTCAGCGACCCCGATAATCTCTCCGTCCACAGTCAAGGCAATAATCGACGAATCATCCGCACTTACAGTAAAATATGTCTGGCCTGCAGGCAGTGTGGGTAGATGACTAACTGAAAGTTCCTGAGGTATCTCTGAATAGAGGGTTGTAAAACAGTCACCAAAATGCTGGAAAAGATAATGTATATAGTTCCGGTATTGACCTACACCCGCAGAATCCGGAAACCACATCATCTCAAGATACAATTTACCATAGGTTGTTGCCTCACAAGGACGCAAATTCCTGTGCCCGGGTAAATCGAACGCGGGATAACCAGGGTCAAACTCATCCCATAGACCATCAAAAATACCCCAGGTATAGGTATCGCTCACAAATGAATAATTAATTTCGGTTGCCGCATTAATCCCCAAACAACCATACTCCATCCGATGAAACTTTTCCGCAAAAACCTGGTTTATATAATCATATTTACCGGTTAAACAGCAGATTGACAGGACATAGGGAAACATCGTGTTTATCAGATTATCAAGGTCAGTGGTATCATAGGCAGGCTCACCCCAGCCATAAATTGAACCATGGTCCCGGTATAGAACCAGAAAGGCACCGGAATTTATCGCATTATTGATTCCTGCAGCAGAACCATTATTCCACCACTTATAGCCATAGGGATTCAGGGTATCAGGAAGCCAACCAAGATTATACCA
>MUKB01000043.1 GCA_002049785.1 Caldifarciminota bacterium 4484_100 | reverse complement strand
CCCAAGAACTCTGGAGCCCTTGCTTGAACTTTTTGAGGTGATAATGGGTAATCGGAATCACTATGCAATAAATAAGGTCGGTGGGGCACGCCGGGATATCAAACCCGAGGATTATCCCAAGATTGAGAAGTATTTAGACCTTCTCGAGGAGAAGAATGCGATGTTCACCAAGGCGATCCTGGATGACCCGGTAATTCGGGCACGACTGGAAGGTGTCGGGATTCTAAAGAAAGAGGATGCCATTGCCTATGCGGTTACCGGACCCACGGCCCGCGGTTCAGGCTATGCAATTGATGTGCGTAAGGATGATCCCTATGATGCCTATGATAAGGTGGATTGGGATATTGCTGTTTGCCAGGAGGGTGATGTCTTGGCCAAGACAGTGGTGCGGTTGCTTGAGTGTGATGAGTCGATAAAGATTGTGCGGCAGTGTCTTAAGGATATGCCGGATGGACCCATTGAGACGAGGGTGGATGAAATACCACCGGGTGAGGGTATTGGTCGTCATGAGGCACCACGTGGTGAGGTCTTCCATTATGTGCGTTCAGACGGCTCGAATATGCCAGTGCGACATAAGGTGCGGGCCCCAAGTTATATGAACATCGCTTCAAATGTGGTAGCGGTAAAGGGATATTCGATTGCGGATGCAGCATTGGTTCTGGCGGCGGTTGACCCCTGCTATTGTTGCACCGAACGGACGATGGTTGCCTATGAGGATGGAAAAAAGAGGTATACGGGAAAGGACCTATTGCAACTTTCCTGGAAGAAGACGGAAAGATTAAGGGAGAGGTATAGAAAATGATTGGATTTGATTTTTTTGTTGATAGATTTGGTATCTTCCTGACATTATTGTTCGGTTTTATTGGCCTGATGTCATTCATCTATGCCCTGGTAACAATCAAGGAGAAGGGACATCGACTGGAATATTATCTTATGCTTCTTTTGCTTGTCGGCTCGGGTATCGGTATTGCCCTGACTTATAATCTATTGTTGATGTTTATCTTCTGGGAGATTTCCACCTTTGCGATTTGGCGGGCGGTTGCGTATTACCGTGGTGACCAGGAACTTGCTGCGGGTAACCTCACATTTATCCTCAATTTTGCTGCGGCTACAATAATGTTGCTTGGAATTTTAATGGTCTATTTAGATAATGGAACCTTCAATATTTTTGAGATTCGGGCTATCAATGATACCGCGGCGATCTTTATTTTAATCGGTGTGCTTACAAAATCGGTGACAATGCCCCTGCACATCTGGCTTGCTCCTGCATACCGGGCGGTGCCTGCAGCGATCGGTGGTTGTCTTGCCGGGATTGGAGAGAATCTCGGGGTTATTGTCTTTATGAGACTTTTTGTAACCGGAACCTTCTTTTCTCCCCCGTTTTTCAATACTGTGGCCTGGATTGCAGTCGCCTCGAGTATTGTTGCAGGTGGGGTGGCGCTCCGTTCAGATAATCTTCGGAATCTGCTTGCATTCTCAACCATCAGTCAGCTGGGATTTATTCTTCTCGCGTTTGCGGTGGGAGGCACATTCGGGATTGTCGGTGGTATGCTCTATATCCTTGCCCATGCCCTGGCAAAGTCTGGACTTTTCTATGGTGTGGGTGTGGTTGAGGATTCGACAGGTAGTGATAATCTGAAGAACCTTTCCTGTCTATTAAGGGTGTCTCCTGCCCTGGCTGTTGCTATGGCATTTCTTGCAGGTTCGATTGTAGGTTTCTTCCCGATGATCGGCTTTTTCTCAAAATTGAGTGTGATTGTTGGAGCGGTTCAGCAGTCTACGGCGTCTGGTGTTGGTGCGATTATCGCCGCCGTGTTCACACTTTTATATAATACCCGCTTCTATCACGAGCTATTCTTTGGCGATGAGTGCAGGTCAGCCAAGATTAAATTTAAGAGACCGAGTTATACAGGTGTTACTGTGGTATTTATCCTTGCCTTGATTTCCCTGCTTTGCGGAATCTTTTTCTATAAACCGATGAGTTATTTATTGGCAGGAGGAGTGTAGTATGAATGAGATTTATTATTTAATTTTACTGCCTATTGCGGGTGGATTGCTGGGTTTGTTGATTAATCGTCTGCGGAGTGAATTTAACTTTTTGGGGTTCTTCCTGACACTCTTTTTCTCGGTTCGTTTCTTCATCGCCAGCCAGACCAAGATACTCTCTTTTAATCTGATCTCATTTGCCGGCATCAATTTTCGGTTTTATGTTGATAACCTTACCGGACTGATTATCCTCTTTAACGGCATCTTTGCCTTCCTGATCTGGTTATACTCCTTGAAGGCGGTTTCCAAGAATCCCAGGGAGAGGTTCTACTATGTTTATATTGCCCTGACCCTGGCTGGGGCCAATGGTGTTGTTCTGAGTGGCAACCTGATTTTCTTGTTGATCTTCTGGAACTTTCTTGTCTTTTCACTTTATGGCCTTTTGCTGGTGGGTAAAAAGGATAGCACATTTGCTGCGCGCAAGGCACTTACCATTATTGGAGTAAGCGACTTTGTGATGCTTCTTGGAATAGTTATGCTCTTTGTGAGACTCGGAAATGTAGATTTTCCGCTCCAGCACCGTTTGATATTTACCCAGGGCTGGTATGTCGTTTCATATATTTTAATTGCGGTCGGTGCCCTGGCAAAGCTGGGAACAATGCCCCTCCATACCTGGATTCCGGAGTCTGCCCGGGTTGTTCCTGCATCGACTCTGGCATTCATCCCGGGAAGCCTGGATAAGCTTTTGGGGTTCTATCTTCTGTTCAGGATTTCCTATTCAATATTTGATATCTCCAAGTTCGGAGGGTTGCAGGTGCTTTTGATGATTATCGGTGCAGTGACCATTGTCTTTATGTCGGTGATGGCATTATTGCAGAAAGAGGCCCAGAGACTCCTCGCCTTTTCCACGGTATCACAGGCAGGATATATGGTTCTGGGGCTTGGCACCGGAATGCCTATTGCAATTGCAGGTGCCCTGTTTCATATGTTGAACAACACAATTTATAAATCGGTTCTCTTTTTGGGAGCCGGGGCAGTGGAGTATCGCACCAAGACAAGCGAACTCGATAATCTTGGAGGTTTGGGTGTCAAGATGCCCCTCACCTTCTTCTCATTTCTGATTGCGGGATTGGCGATTTCAGGTGTGCCACCATTGAATGGTTTCTATTCAAAATGGATGATCTATCAGGGCATTATCGGACTTGCCGATAGGTTCCCTCTCTGGTTCGTATTCTTGATCTGTGCAATGTTCGGAAGTATCCTGACCCTGGCCTATAATCTAAAGTTGGTGCATTCGATATTTTTGGGTCGGAGACCGGATAATCTGGATAAGGTGCGTGAGGCACGCTTTGAGATGGTAACACCTTCATTTATCCTTGCCCTTGCCTGCATCGTCTTTGGAATATTTGCGCAGGCGGTTCCCCTGAAATATCTGGTGGCTCCGGTAATTCGATTTGATGTCAGCAAACTCGGTTTCTGGGTTCCGGGTCTGGCGACGATATTGATTATCGTCGGCGTCTTGATTGGATTATTGGTCTATCTTTTTGGCACCGCCTGGAGGCCAAGAAGGAGTCGGGTCTTTATCGGCGGTGAGATTCTGGAGACCGACGAGGCCAGTATCACCGGTCCAAATTTCTATTCCTCGCTCCACAACCTTGACCTTCTGGAAAAGACCTACCAGTTTGGTGAGGGTGGAGCCTTCGATTTCTATAATTATTTGATCGGTATTGCAGGTGGACTTGCAATCGTCTTCAAGGATGTGATTAATCGTATCCTGACCACAATCTATGAAGGTATCGGCAGGATGGTAAGAGTTCTGGGCACATTTATATCACTGCTTCATACTGGAGAACTATATAATTATGTAGGCTGGATCTTTCTGGGTGGAATTATCATCCTGTTGATTTTGGTATTTTAGTTATGGAGGTGTAAATGATTGAGCTTTATCTATTTCTAATATTTATGCTCGTTGCTGCGATTATCGCCACTGAAATCAAGGATCTGTTGGCCGCGGTCATATCTCTTGGTGCAGTCGGATTTTCTGTGGCAATAATGTTTATTCTGGTACAGGCCCCGGATCTGGCGATCGTTCAAATTGTTGTTGAGGTGCTTACGATTGTGATATTTGTGGCAGTTATTTTGAAGACAACCCATATTGATGAGACTATAGCAGAAAAATTTTCCGGAACCCAGGTTCTGGCTACGGTATTGTATGCAGTGTTTGCAATTCTCTTCTTCATTGCGATGGTTCGGGCGATGAATGACATCCCACCCTTTGGACAGGCTACGATGAGGGTTGCAGGTCAATATATCCGACTCGGCCTACCCCGTGCAGGTGGTGCTAATCTGGTTGCAGATGTGATTCTCGATTTTCGTGCCCTTGATACCCTGGGTGAGGCTACGGTTCTCTTTACTTCAGTGATCGGCGTTGTCGCCCTGATGCGTAAGATCGGCAGGAGGCAAAAGTGAAAGGGATGAGTTTAATCGTTAAGACAATTACCAACATTATGATTGGATTTATTTTCCTCTATGGGGTATATATCATTCTTCATGGACATCTCACCCCGGGAGGAGGGTTTGCCGGAGGCGTGATTGTTGCGGGCGTCTTTGTTCTAAGATATCTGGCATTTGGAGGTTCTAAGGCAGGAGAAAAGAAATCGAGCATTACCGCCTCGGTCTTTGAAAGTGTGGGTGCTCTGCTCTTTGTGATAATCGCACTGCTCGGTCTTTTGATAGCGGGCGTCTTCTTCTTTAATTTCTTGCCCAAGGGAACACCACTATATCTTTTAAGCGCCGGGATCATTCCATTCTGTAATATCGCGATTGGGATCAAGGTAGGGGCCGGGCTCTTTTCAATATTTCTGGCCCTGGCAGCATTTAAATATATAATGGAGGATTAATGACAATCTTCGTTTTCTGCATAGCCTTATTTCTTATCGGTCTTTATGCAATAGTCACCAAACGAAATTTGATTAAGATTATAATCGGTTTCGCCCTGATTGAATATTCGGTGAATCTACTCTTCGCCCTGATTGGATTCCGCCGCGGTGCACTGGCTCCAATTATTACAAAGGTTCATAGTGCGCATAATTTTGTCGACCCCATTCCCCAGGCCTTAGTACTTACCGCGATTGTTATCGCCTTAGGAACTACTGCAGTTATGCTGGCGATTGCCCTGCGTATCTACGAACGATATAAGACATTTGATATCGCGAAGATTAAGAAGTTGAAAGGATAGGAGGTTAGGGTGTCAATTATTCCACTATATTTTGCCATCCCCTTGATCACCGCCTTTGCTATTCCCCTTCTGGGTAAGATCAGTAAAACCTTGGTCTGGATTGTTGCCACGGTTGTTTCTTTTGTGCTCTTTATCCTGGCCCTTTACGGTATTGCCCTTACCCAGGAGACCTCGATGATTGTTTATCGCATGGGAAATTGGCCCCCACCCCTGGGTATTGTGATGGCATTTGATTCTTTCAGTGCATTTATGGTGCTGGTGATTTCAATTATTGTCTTTTCCGGCTGTTTCTTTTCACTTCGATACATCGGTCACTTTACCGGGCAGTGGAAGTTTTATACCCTCTATATGCTGATCACCGCGGGAATGATGGGTATTGCAATCACTGGAGACCTCTTCAATATGTTTGTTTTCTTGGAGATTGCAGCAATCTCTTCTTATTGTCTTGTTGCCTTTGGGGTTGATGCAGAAGAACTGGAGGCGTCTTTTAAGTATATGGTGATGGGTGAAATCGGAGGTCTGACATTTTTGCTGGCCATAGCCCTTTTATATGCCAAGACCTCGACTTTGAATCTTGCGGATATTTCTAATACGATCAGTAGTATTGGAATGACCCCATTTTTCTGGACGATTCTTGGTATGCTACTCTTTGCCTTTTCTATAAAGGCGGCACTTGTGCCTTTCCACACCTGGCTTCCTGATGCCCATCCTGCAGCTCCGGCACCGGTATCGAGCCTGCTTTCAGGAATATTTATTAAGGTGCTGGGTATCTATACTACTGCACGGATTGTCTTTAATATCTTCGGTCTTAATCGGGCGAATGCCCCGGTCTTCTTCAATATTCTGATCGGTATCGGGTTATTATCGATCGCCTGGGCTGGGCTTAGCGCACTCAACCAGAAGGATTATAAGAGACTGTTGGGCTATTCTACAGTTTCCCAGATCGGTTATATTATGGTGGGGTTTGGGATTGGTAATTATTATGGGGTTGCTGGTGCAATATTCTATATCCTTGCCCATGCCTTAGGTAAGGGGTTGCTATTCTTGACCTCAGGCTCGGTGGTGCATCGGACCGGTACCAGGGATCTGGATAAACTTGCAGGTCTGGGTGAGGCGATGTCGACCACCGCCTGGAGTTATAGGTTCGGTGCCCTTTCTCTGATTGGACTGCCGCCTCTGGTCGGTTTCTTTGCCAAGCTTTTTATCGTCCTCGGTGCGATTAAGGCGGGTCTACTCTGGCTGGCAATTATTGCCATTGGCCTGAGTGTTCTGACCCTTTCGTATCTCTTGAAGATTGAGAATAGTGTGTTTATGAAGAAAGGAAAGATGGCCGATATTAAGAAGGCGCCGTTTTCAATGCGCATTGCAATGGTTTTTCTGGTAATATTGGTTCTATTGACCGGTCTGGGGTTTCAGACCTTGATGGACTTTCTTATTGGTCCGGCAGCGAATGCACTATTACGCGGTGTTGAATATGCCCAGCTTGTTTTTGGTTCTTTTTCGCTGAATTTCTAAGGGGGTCGATATGAGATACCTTCTCTACTTTATCCTTGCCTTTTGTCTCTGGTTATTACTTACATTGAGTGTCCATTTAGACCATATTATTGCGGGAGTGGTGGTTGCGCTATTGAGCACAATCATCTTTGGCGGTTATTTCACAACCCGACCCATTAAATTTTTGCAACTCCACCGCATCTTCTGGTTTGTTGTCTATATTCCGGTTTTTATCTGGTATATGATTAAGGCAAATATTGATGTTGCCTATCGGGCCCTGCATCCCCAGCGGCCGATAAGACCCGGTATTGTAAAGATTAGAACCATGCTGAAGACAGATATTGCCAAGGTTTTTCTTGCAAATTCAATTACCCTTACTCCAGGTACTATGACCTGTGAGATTGATGGTGAATTTCTATACATCCACTGGATCTGGGTTGAGTCTTCTGAGATCGATGAGGCCTCGAAAATCATTGCCCGACGTTTTGAAAAATATTTGAGGAGGATATTCGAATGAGTGTTTTTGTAAGCATCCTTGCCATAGGTGGATTTTTATGCCTTTACCGAATATACCAGGGTCCTTCAATATCGGACCGGGCAGTGGGCGTTGATATTATGGGAATCCTCTTTGTCGGTATTACCGCTTTGGCAGCAATGTTCTATAACCTTCCATATCTGATGGACCTTTCGATAACCCTTGCGCTGTTCAGTTTTATAGGCACATTGGCCTTGGCCAAGTATTTGGAAAAAAGGAGTCTCGATGATTAGTCCAATCGGCTGGATTATTATCTGGATTGGGGTATTTTTTGATATCCTGGGTGCAATTGGGTTGGTGCGATTTCCTGATGTCTATAATCGTCTTCAGGCGGCAACAAAGTGTGTTACCTTAGGAACATTCGGTATTATGATTGGAATTTTTCTGTTAAAAGGTTTCAGTTCAATGGGGATAAAGGCGCTTATCTGTGGAGCATTTCTTCTTTTAACCTCGCCGGTTGCTGCACACGCATTGATGAAGGGCTCAATCCATTTTGGAACAAAACTCTGGAAGGGCTCGGTTATGGATGCCTACGGAAAGGATAAATTGGGCGGTGAACAGATAGAAAAGGAGGATTGATATGCGCAAACCGAAACTTCGTGAACTTGGTGAGGCAATCCGGGCGATAGTATTTGGACCGTATACATCAAAGTTTCCGTTTAAGCCATCTCCTGCTGCACCGACCTATCGAGGGAAGGTTGAATTCGA
>MUKB01000042.1 GCA_002049785.1 Caldifarciminota bacterium 4484_100 | reverse complement strand
TTTCACCACACCCTGCCCCTGGCAGAACTCCAGCACAACCCATCTCATTATCGTCAATGACTCTATGTGGCATAATTATGCATTCAACATCGATGACGAATTGACAAATCTTCCCGGTGTCAACCCTGGAGATATCAAGAAGATCGAAATTGCACTTTATGACACAACTGCCCATACATGTTGAGGGGCATCAGAAACGGCGAAGGTCTTCGCCGATGATGTGGTCCTGGACTATACCGCCACCGGGATTTATATTACCAATATAAAAACAAATGTCTATGATACAGGAGGGAACAATAACGGCATACTTGATCCTGGAGAAACCGCTGACCTCACGGTTATCTTAAAGAATAGCGGCTCAGAAATTGCCAATGGTGTCCAGGACACACTCTCATCAAATTCTTCTTATATCACCATAAACGATCCCAATGGCGCTTATGGCACCATTGCACCTGGTGATAGTATTGAAAACACCGCTGACCCATACAATGTTACGGTCGATCCCAATACACCAGAAGGAACACCCATCGAGTTCTCGCTCAATGTCACTGCGGATGGTGGCTATACGACCGACCTGAGTTTTACACTCATTGTAGGAAATCCTGGTGTTGACTGGGTCACCCATGACTGTGGCAATGTGAAATTCACAGTGACGAGATACGGCGCCTTAGGATTTATGGAATCAAGCCAGGCTGAAGGCGACGGCTTCTGTTATCCAATCTCTGGTCTCAATCATCTGTATTATGGTGGTTTTGCAGTGGGGACGGATGCCAATTATGTGGTGGATCGTTATTATGAGTCGGGTAGTGATGATACGGATTGGGAGACGACTACGGCGCCGGATGGGATGGTGCGGATGTATGAGCCGGGTCCGGACAATCGGGATGAGTATGCGACGGCGTGTTATGATGATTCAAATCATCCATCGTCCAAGGGTTTGGTTTGTGAGCAATATTCCTGGGCCTGGGATGATTCGACGGCGAATGATTTTGTGATAATGAAGTTTGTTCTGCGGAATGAAGGTTTGACCACGATCAATAATCTTTATGCGGCGGTTTTTATGGATTTTGATATTGGGAGCAGTTCGAGCAATCAGGGTTCGTCTGAGGCGGTTCGTAATTTGACCTGGGTGTATGAGTCGACGCCGTATTGTGGAGTTGAGATACTGGATCCTCCGCGTGACACAGCAGCGGCGAATTTGGCGTCGATTGATCATGCGCAGTATGTTTATCCGTATAGTGGTTTACCGGACAATATACAGATTCAGTTTATGGATGATTCGATTCAGAATTCATCGAGTGATCGTCCTTATGATTGGTCGACCTGTAATTCGGCGGGTCCGTTTACTTTGGTGCCGGGTAGTACTGTGGTTGTGGCCTTTGCGATATTGAGTGGTGATAACCTGGGTGACTTACAGGCGAATGCGGATACTGCATATAACCGTTATTGGAACTGGCCCGGGGTTGAGGAGCAGGCCGGTTCTGTGGTGAATAACATTTTTGGTGTCAGCCCGGTGATTTCTCGTGATGGTCCTTTTACAGTAAATCACAGTTTTAGATTATCCCAGGGCATTTACTTCATCCATATTGAGGCGGGCAATCGCACACAGACAACAAAGGTGGTGTGGTTGAAATAGGCACAGTTCGAATTGGGGAACATCCTATTGAAATTGTCAAGATAACTCATACCTCCTTCGGTGGGTAACCTTCATCCGATGTCAGTGTCTCAGCTTGTTGCAGAATTCGATAAACTAAATTAGATAAGTAACGGGATAGACATTTTAAAGTATGATTGTGATTTTTCCTTTGCACGCTTCTTGCATAAAAATCTCCCGATTCCCGATAACACGAATCCGACAACCCGCCCAATCACGCAGCGCAGCCTGAAGATGACGATTGCATAAAGTATTCCGGGTTGTCTTCCCGGACTTATGTTCTAAACAACAAGTACCATTGTAAGCAGCAAAGGCACGCTTAATCCTGAAGTTACTAATCGAAAGTATCTCACCAATCATCCAACCCGCTAATTTTGACCCAATCCCCTCTAAATCCATCGTCTCCACCCCCAAGGGTCTCAGTATAGTTGATGAAAAACTCCACGGAATAATGAAGGCGATTCATAGCCAGTGCGTTGAATACGGCAAAAAAGGCGACTTCATAAACTATGTCGATGGAGCCAACATCGCGGGATTCATCAAAGTAGCAGATGCGATGCTCAATCAAGGAATTACCTAATCTGAGAATTAATTAAAAAAGGGGACAGCTGTCGAACAGCTGTCCCCTTTTAAATTTTTCTAAAAAACCTTTAATAGTCGAACTTCATTCTGGTTTAATCCGGTCGTTAATCATCTTCTTAAAAATCTTTGAGGGCCGGAAAAAAGGAACATATCGGTCAGGCAGTGTATATTCCTTACCTGTCTTTGGTGTCACTGCCTTTCTCCCAGGACGCCGTCTCAATTCAAATGTGCCAAAACGCCTCAACTCCACCCGCTTATCCTTAATCAACATCTCAAAGAGGATATCAAGAAATGTATCAATCAGTTTCTCAATATCACCCTTTGTATATGCAGGGCCAATCTTCTCAGATATCTTTTCAATCAAATATTCCCTTCTCATAAATCCTCCTTTGCCTGACACCTGTTGTTCATAAACTTTTAAAGAAATAAAAATTGATAACCATCGATAAGTCCATTATAACCATAAATTATAGGGTGTCAATGTTCAAATTCACGACCGACGTCTCCGCCTTCCTCCCCTTCTCCGCTCAACCCAGGACCTTCGATCCTTTTCAGAAACCTTACCCTGTTCAATCAATTTGCGAAATTCATCTTCGGTGAGCAACCTTCTCCGTTTTCCCTTTCTGCGCCCAACCTTTTTCCTTCGTTCCTTCATTATACCTCCTTCAGAACAATTGTAATCAACAAAATTGAAATGTCAATCTGAAATTCTCCCTTGAATAAAATCGATAACAGAATATAATAGACATATGCCCTACATGAAAATCGACGACAAAATAATCAACCAACTCAGTAAGATTCTCCAGACCAGAACCAGAGTAATTCAGGAGCCTGAAATCTTAGAAAACTATGCACATGACGAAACACCACTCTACCATTCAATGCCCGAAGTCGTAATAAAACCAGAAACCACAAAAGAAGTTTCAGAGATTGTGAAGCTGGGTTATGAATACAATATTCCGATCACACCAAGGGGAGGTGGTACAAGCCTCTCTGCTGGAGCGGTTCCTTTATTCGGCGGAATCGTGCTCTCATTTGAGCGGATGGATAAAATCAAAGAAGTTGACCAGAAAAATCTTACAGTCACAACCGAACCCGGAATAATTACTGAAAAGCTGGACCAGGAATTGAAAAAATACAACCTCTTCTTTCCTCCGGATCCGGTAAGCCTCGATTCCTGCACGATTGGCGGGAATATTGCGGAATGTGCAGGTGGACCAAGGGCGATGAAATACGGTGTTACCAGGAATTATGTGCTCGGCCTTGAGATCGTCGCCGGCACTGGAGAGATCATCAAATTGGGCGGTAAACTCCTTAAAAATGTAACCGGCTATGACCTGATCAACCTCATCGTTGGTTCAGAAGGAACATTGGCCATTGTCACCCAGGCGATATTGAAGCTTCTCCCCCGTCCCCGGGTGGTGGTCGACCTGCTCATACCATTCCCCTTGGTCAGTTCCGCGGTAGAATTTGCAATTACAACCATCAGCCAGGCTCCCCAGGTTGCTGCTATCGAATTTATCGAAGGTGATGTTATCAGACTATTGGGTAGATTTCTCAAAAAACGCCTGCCCTACCCTGAAGCAGGTGCCCATATAATCGTTGAAATCGACGGGGACTGCCAAACTGAAGTCCGTAGAATCTATGAGAATGTGGGTGATATCGCCTTAAAAAATAGCGCCCTGGATGTCCTGGTTGCAGAAGGAGAAAAGGATAAAGAAAGAATCTGGGAGCCGAGAAGGAATATTGGAGATGCCTTAAAAGAATTGACAAAGAATATTGCGCGCGAAGATCTGGTTGTACCCAAGGATAGGGTTCCCCAGTTAATAAAAGAAATAAAGGCTATGCTCAAATCATATAATGCCCAGCTCTATGCATTCGGCCATCTGGGTGATGGAAATATCCATACCGATATCGGCATTGAAAAAGGCCAAAAAATTAACCGTTCAAAGGTCAATGAGATAAGAAAAAATGTCTATAAGATTGCCTTAAATCTTGGTGGAACGATTACCGCCGAACATGGAATTGGTCTTTCAAAAATTGCATATTTACCTATGGCAATAGCTGAAACCAACCTACAAATAATGAAAGAAATAAAAAGAATCTTTGATCCAAAGAATATATTAAATCCTGGAAAGATATTTCAAAACAATCATTGACTTTCTCTAATCTTTATATATAATTGGATGTAAAGTAAGAATATTTTTAGAACTATGATTAAAAATCCCGCCCGATTGAATGATTTTTCCGGGTCGAATTTATAAAGATTAGGGTGTCTTAGAAAGGAGGAATTAATGGCCAAGCCATTGGTCGCATTTTACTGGTGTGCCTCTTGTGGTGGATGTGAAGAGGCGGTTGTTGATCTGGCCGAGGATATACTGAATGTCGCCGACGCGGTCGAATTTCGCCTTTGGCCTGTGGCGATGGACTTTAAATATAAAGATATTGAGGCAATGCCGGATAAATCGATTGCGGTGAGCTGTATAAACGGTGCGATAAGAACTGAAGAACAAGAATATCTTGCCAAACTCCTGCGTCAAAAATCCCAACTGGTAGTCGCCTTCGGCTCCTGTGCACATCTTGGTGGAATCCCTGGCCTTGCCAATGTTTCCAATCGTGCTGAGATCTTTGAAACCGCATATAAACTGACCCCGTCAACAGTGAACCCAGAAGGGATATATCCCAAAACCGTAACTGAAACCCCCTATGGAAAACTCAAACTGCCTGAATTCTTCAATACGGTAAAAACCTTAGACCAGACGGTTGATGTTGACTATTATATCCCGGGCTGTGCACCACCTCCAGACTTGATACTAAAGGCAATAACCGCTATCCTCGAGAACAATCTCCCTCCTAAAGGTTCGGTAATCGCATCAGAAAAGGCCCTGTGCGAAACCTGCCCACGCAATGAGTCAAAACCGGATAAACTTGTTATCAAGGATATAAAAAGGATATCGATGGTCAAGGCCGACCCTGAAAAGTGTTTTCTTGCCGAAGGTATCCTCTGTATGGGTCCGGCAACCAGGGGTGGATGTGGAGAACGGTGTATAAATGCAAATATGCCCTGTCGCGGATGTTTTGGTCCAACAAAACAGGTGAAGGATATGGGAGCACGGTTCTTATCCGCGCTCGCCTCGATTATCGATATTGATGATGAAGAAGAGATAAAAAAGGTTGCGGACTCTGTCCCTGATCCGATTGGTCTCTTTTATATGTATTCCCTACCCAGTTCTATCCTCAAAAGAAAAAAGGGGGGTTAGGATGTATAAAGAAATAAAGATTGATCCGATTACAAGATTAGAAGGCCACGGCAAGATTGAAATATTTCTCGATGATAAAGGTGAAGTAGCACACGCCTGCCTCCAGATCCCTGAGTTGAGGGGCTATGAGCGATTTGCCATTGGCCGGCTTGCCGAGGAGATGCCCCGCATCACCGAAACAATCTGTGGAGTCTGCCCCACTGCCCATCATACCTGTTCAGGAAAGACCCTTGACAACCTTTACGGTGTCGAACCACCACCAGCTGCCAGAAAGATAAGGGAATTTGTCTATAATGCATTTATGTTTGAAGACCACAACCTCCACTTCTATTTCCTGGGTGGTCCTGACTTCATTGTCGGTCCTGATGCCCCGAAGGAAAAGCGGAATGTACTCGGAGTAATAGAAAAAGTTGGCCTGGAAATCGGGAAAAAGGTGATAGATATCCGAAAAAGAACCCGAAATATCATTCAGACAATGGGCGGCAGGGTTGTCCATCCGGTCCACTGCCTTCCTGGCGGAGTATCAAAACCGATGGACAAAGAGATTCAGGAAGAATTCAAAAAGACGGCACAAGATGCAGTAGAATTTGCAAAGTTCAGCCTCCAGGTATTTGATGACATTGTCTTGAAAAATAAAGCATATGTTGACCTGATCCTCTCTGATACCTATACCCATAAGACCTACTATATGGGCTTGGTTGATGACAACAATAAGGTCAATTTCTACGACGGCTGGATCAGGGTGGTTGACCCTGAAGGTAAGGAGTTCGCCCGATTCAAGGTGCAGGATTACCTCGATCATATTGCCGAACATGTTGAGACCTGGTCATATATAAAATATCCCTATCTCAAGAATGTCGGCTGGAAGGATTTTGTTGACGGCAAAGACAGCGGCGTTTATCGGGTCGCACCCTTAGGAAGGTTGAACGCCTCAGACGGAATGGCAACACCCCTTGCCCAGGAACACTATGAAAAATTTTATGATACCTTAGGCGGAAAACCGGTCCACTATACCCTGGCCACACACTGGGCACGATTGATTGAGGCCCTTCAGGCCGCAGAAAGAATGGTCGAATTGATAAATGACCCGGAGATTATGGACCCCGATATCAGGAATATGGATTTTCAGACTCCAAAGAAAGGGATCGGTGTTATTGAAGCACCAAGGGGAACCCTTATCCATCACTATGAAACCGATGAAAATGGTCGACTCACAAAGGCAAATCTAATTGTTGCAACTGTGAACAACTCGGCAGCAATAAATATGTCTATCGCCAAAGCAGCCAAAGGGTTAATCAAGGGTGATAATGCAAACGATGGAATTCTCAATATGATTGAAATGGCCTTTCGTGCCTATGACCCCTGCCTTGCCTGCGCCACCCATACCATAAACGGCTATACACCACTTGAGGTGGATATATTCGATCACAAACACAGGTTCATAAAGAAACTTCGGACCTACTAAACTTGACCCGAACCCTGATCTATGGTATTGGAAATCCGTATCGTTGTGATGATGCGGTAGGGATAAAGGTTGCTGAAGAACTGAAAAAAAAGCTGAATGGTCCTGTGATCAAATCCGGAACAATCGATGGATTTGCAATGCTTGATGAAATCGCCGGGTTTGATTATGTCATATTCATCGATTCCATAAAGACTGAAAATGGGATTCCTGGTAATATCTATACATTCAGCCCTGAAATAGAAAAGCACAATCTCGTCTCTTCCCATACCACCAGTTTTCTCAATATCCTCCACCTCGGAGAAAAATTTGGCTACAAAATACCGAAAAAGATAAAGGTCTATGCAGTTGAGATAAAAGATAATGCGAGTTTCTCTGAAGACTGCACCCGGGAAGTGAAAACAGCAATCCCTCAATTAGTGCAAAGTATTATCGATGACCTGCAGAACTGACCAATGATTAGAGCGATCATTGAAACTTCACTTGTCGACTGGGATGGAAAATTGACAACCGTCCTCTTCTTTGATAAATGTAACTTCCTCTGCCCCTTCTGTCAAAACTGGGAGTTGATTCTACATTCTGAAAGATTTCCGATAATCGAATGGGACACAATCGAAAAAAAATTGAAACAGAAGAAGGGCTGGATTGACGCAGTGGTCCTGACCGGGGGTGAACCCTTAGTCTTTAAAAAAGATGTCTTTGAACTTACCAGAAGAATAAAAGGGCTTGACCTACTTATAAAACTTGATACCAATGGTTCCTTTCCTGAAATACTGAAAACCCTGCTTAAAGAAAAATTGATTGACTATGTCGCAATGGATATAAAGGCACCGCTGGATGAACGCTATTTTAAGGCCGCAGGAAAAATGATTGAACTCAATAAATTAAAAAGTTCAATTGAAATTCTAATGCAGGGTTCTGTGGAATACGAATTTCGTACTACCTGTGTTCCAGGACTCATCAACAAAGAGATAATCAAAAAAATGGGAGAATCCATAAGGGGCGCAAAACGATGGGTTCTGCAACAGTATGTTCCAGATAATGCCTATAAAGAGGAATACCGAAAACTGAAGGTCTTTACCAAGAAAGAAGCGGAGCAGTTCCTCGAAGACGCCCGAACCTATGTGTCGAATACTGAATTGCGGGGAAAATTCTACTAAACACTTAAGTCTAAATCCGACACACAAAATCAGATTGACTTTTTACGCAAATTAATTATAATACCAATATGCAGGTTGAAAAAAAGGTTCAGTTCAATAACCTCCTTGTAAGCAATCTTCTAAAGATTGCCTTTTCAACTTCAAGGAGTCTCCTCTTCCAGAAATTCCTCTTTCCCATTGTGGAAATGGGAATAAAGAATGCGGTCAAGCGCGTCCCGGGTCCGGTTGCCCTGCCTGGTGTGATTGAAGACAAATATTATATGATTCGTGCAATGGTCTGGTCAGGCCTGAGAGTGGGTTCCTCATCACGATTTGCCGATACGATTGTGAATAAGGCAATCCTAAGCGACCTCAGGGCACGGAAAGAGGCAGAATTTCGGGCAAAATTTGGCTTTGACCCTCCAGGATTTATGACCATATCACCGGCAAAGAGATGCAATCTCCGATGTCGGGGCTGTTATGCAAACTCTGCGTCAGAAAAGGACCAACTCGACTATGAAATTTTCACCAGAGTTATCAAAGAGATGCGTGATTACTGGGGTGCGCGATTCGCGGTCATTTCTGGTGGTGAACCTCTAATGTATCGATGGAATGGTAAAGGAGTTCTCGATATATATCGCGAACATCCGGACTCCCTGTTTCTGATGTATACAAACGGCACATTGATTGACGATAAAGTTGCAGGGATTATGGCTGAACTCGGAAATATAACCCCGGCGATTTCGGTCGAAGGTATGAAGGAATTGACTGAACAGAGAAGGGGTAAGGGTGTTTTCGAAAGGATTATCCGGGCAATGAAGATTCTGAAGAAACATCGGGTGACCTTCGGGGTCTCGATAACCGCCACCCGGTTCAATGCCGAGGAGATCGTTTCAGACCGATTCATCGATTATTATTTTGGTGAACTCGGTGCAGCCTATGCCTGGGTATTCCATTATATGCCCATCGGTCGTGATGTTGATCTCGCACTCATCCCCACCCCAGACCAACGTGTCTATCTCTGGCAAAAATCCTGGGAAATCATTAAGAAACGGAAAATTATGTTCGCCGACTTCTGGAATCATGGTCCGGTATCTGATGGTTGTATCTCAGCAGGAAGACCCGGCGGCTATTTCTACCTTGACTGGCAGGCGAATGTCTATCCCTGTGTCTTCTTCCCTTATGCCGCAGCAAATATAAAAGAGATATATGAAAAGGGTGGCAATCTGAATGACTTGATTAATCTTCCCTTGCATCGCAAGATTCGTTTATAAGCGTGGCAATGGAAATCGAGAAGCAATTACAATTAATAAAGAGTAATGTTGCAGAGATAATATCTGAAGAAGAGCTGATAAGAAAGCTGAAAAAGAAGAAACATCTGCGCATAAAACTGGGGATCGATCCATCCGGCCCGGAAATCCATCTCGGTTTCAGTGTTGTCCTGAGAAAACTGAGACAGTTCCAGGATCTGGGTCATACTGCTGTCATCATCGTTGGTGATTTCACCGGTATGATCGGTGATCCATCCGGTCTCTCAAAAACCCGGCCCAAACTCTCGAAAGAACAGATAAAAAAGAATATGACAAAATATAAAGAACAGATCTTCCGTATTCTCAATCCCAAACGAACCGAAATAACATATAACAGTAAATGGCTTGGTTCCCTCACGATGTTCGACTTTATTGAACTCGCTTCCAAATATACGGTTGCCCGTATTCTTGAGCGTGACGATTTTTCCCAGCGTCTTAAAAAGGGAATCCCGGTTTATATGCACGAAATCATCTACCCGCTCTGTCAGGGTTATGATTCAGTTGCGATTAAGGCAGATGTTGAACTGGGTGGGACTGACCAGAAATTCAACCTTCTTGTAGGCAGGGAATTGATGCGGGAATTTAAACTCGAACCCCAGGTTGTTATAATGCTACCGATATTAGAGGGAACTGATGGTGTGCGTAAGATGAGCAAAAGTTTTGGCAATTATATCGGAATCACCGAACCTCCGGCTGAGATGTTCGGCAAGAT
>MUKB01000041.1 GCA_002049785.1 Caldifarciminota bacterium 4484_100 | reverse complement strand
GATACCACATATCCATTACGCAACATCTTTTTTCTCGACACATCCACCGGCTGGGTCTGCGGCGGAACAACCGATACAATCACATATATAGCTGAAAAGGGAATAATCGCCAAGACAACCGACGGTGGTAATACCTGGGTAAATCAGATCGAAGACTATCCGCTCGAGATCGAAGCAATCCATTTCACCGACCAGAACAACGGCTGGGCCGTTGCCTATAAGGATACCGCATCATCCGGTGTATTTCTCCACACAACAGACGGCGGGACCAATTGGGTTGAATCCTATGGACCGCCCGGGGTCAATGGCAACTATGGATTATATGATGTTAAATTCTTCGATACCCAGGAAGGCTGGGCAGTTGGCGGCGGTGATATAAGTGGCTGGCAGAACAATAACTTCGCAATATTTCTCCATACCACAGATGGTGGCCAGACCTGGACCTCACAGGAGATATATCCGGGCTCACTTCCAGGTGCAGCACCATTTGCCTTTGACATAAACGACAGTATCTTTGGTATTGCGGGTGGCTCCCATCTCAGTATATACCGTTTTCCGGTAGGCGGACCTGGAGTAGCGGAGAACCACAAAAAGAAATTATTCTATCTTAGCATCTCACCCAACCCATTTCGATATCGCACAACAATTAAATATACAGGTCCGTATTCCAATACTGCTTCGATACTCATCTTTGACTCGGCAGGTCGGATTATCAAATCATTCAATAAAAATATAAATATCTGGGATGGAACCGATAATAACGGAGCAGAACTTGCATCAGGGGTCTACTTTGTTCGTTTGAATATAAAAAACTATCAGGAGATTAAAAAAGTCAGCCTGATTAGATAACAGTCAAATTATGCCCTGGGATGACAGGTCTTATATACCTCTTTCAGATAGGTCCGGTCAATATGGGTATAAATCTGCGTGGTGGAAATATCCGAATGGCCCAGAAGTTCCTGAACCACCCTGAGGTCTGCCCCACCCTCTAATAGGTGTGTTGCAAATGAGTGTCTGAATGTATGGGGGGTAATTTTCTTATCAATTCCCGCCCTGACCCGATATTTTCTGAAGACCTTTAAAAATCCCATCCGGGAAAGTCTTCTTCCCCGTGCATTCAATATCAGGTATGGCGAAGACCTTTCTTTTAGAAGAACCGGCCTTCCCCGTTCTATGTATCTTTCAATCGCCTTCCGGGCCTTTATTCCAAACGGGATACTCCGTTGTTTATTACCCTTGCCGATTATATTAATCAGTCCTTCGTCAAAATTGACATTGGTGATCCTCAAATTCAATAGTTCAGAAATCCTCAGGCCTGAAGAATAGAGCAATTCCAAGGCAACCCGATCCCGGAGACCCAAGGGTGTCTCCTCGTCTGCAGACTCAATCATCGCCTCAATCTCCTCAACCGAGAGGACTGTGGGAAGTTTCCGTTCGGTCTTTAAGAGCTCAATATCCTCACTCGGGTTTTTCTCAATCTGTCCGCTGAATATCAGATGACGATAAAATGTCTTCATTGCAGAGATCTTTCGATTTATCGATGTGGGTCCCAACCCCATATCGAAGAGTATGTGGATAAACTGACGTAGATCCTCGGTCTGGATCGAAAAAAAATCTTTCTGCCTCGACCTCAAATAGGTATCCAGCTGTTTCAAGTCATAGATATAAGAATTTATGGTATTCAGCTCATCCCCCTCCGCAATCAAAAAGTTTTTAAATTCCTCAAGAATATCTGCGCTGGACTTCACATCTTCACAACGAGCCTTCTCGGAAAATTTGTCAGGTTAACAAGCCTTCCCTTAGGGTCGATATATACTACATCCTCCAGTCGTATTCCAAAACCACGCGCTGGATAATAGAGACCGGGCTCAACCGTAAAGACCATCCCCGGTTTTAATCTCTGCTTATTGGTCTTCAACAGACCGAAAACCGGTTGCTCATGAACATTAAGACCGAGCCCGTGCCCTAAGGAATGACAATAACCCTGCTCTGTTTTAGGACTGCTCAGAAATGTCGGATGGCCCGATTTTTCAAAGAACTTACACAGAGCCGATTCAATCTCAATGGTTCGTCTACCAACCCGCACACTATCATAAACAAGGTCCTGGCCATCACGCACCGCATTATATGCCTTTATAACCTCTGGCTGTGCATAGCCAAAACAGATTGTTCTTGTAAAATCGAAAAAATAGCCGCCATCCGATTCCTGGGGAAAGATGTCAAAGACAATTGTCTTTCCCAATCGAACCGGGCTTCGGTCCTTACCCCGGTTATGTGGTATCCCTGCATCCCTTCCCTGGGAAACTATCAATCCTGCCGAATTAATAAGGCCCCGGGAAAAGAGTTGATCTCTGAGCATCTGCTTCAGGTCTCCAATCAGAAGTCTCCTCTTTTCTGATTTCATTATAAAACCATTCTTTACTCGCATCCTGCGCACCCGTTCAATCGTATCTTTAAAAGACTGGACAACACCGTTCCTCACATATCGGATACGGGTAATCTCCTGGGTATCCTTTGTCAATCGTGCCTGGGTTAAGAGGTCACCCTCGTCTGAAGAACAATACACTTTAATCTTACGATTAACTTTTAATATCTGCGAGAGATAATTGAAACCTCTACCCATATTCATCCTTCCATAGAATGCTACAGTTCCACGGATACCAAGGTCATCAAAAATTGTCTTGATTAAATATGCCCCTGCCCTGATCGGGTCTCTGTACTTTTCGAAGAACATTCTGGGGTTATAGCGATTAATGTTGATCAAACGATAGCCGGTCTTTCTGGCCTCCTCCCTCTCCATCGATGAGTGAATCACGATTCCCGGTTTTTTATATTTCTTAATAAATCGCGCACTGATATTCACACCATTCAGAAGATAATACATAAATGAATCGCACCGGGGTGAACCCTCGGCATAAATAGCATCAACTCCCATTTTTTTCATTAAACGGTCGATATCTTTTTTCATCGATCCTCCTATTTTATATACCAGGTTGCCAGCTTAAAGAAATTTTCTAAAATAACGATACCTGCAGGATGTTTATCATCAAACCTCTCCGGATGAAATTGCACTCCGTAGATCGGAAGTCTGTTATGTTTTATCGCCTCAATCGGACAATTCGGGGATTCTGCAATCTTCACAAAATCATAAGGCACATTTTCTACCATCTCCTCATGAGATTCCCTGACCAGAAACCGCTCACCCAGCCCTTCAAACAGTTCATCATCAGTAAGTCTCTTCACCATATAATAGCCCTCAATCTTTTTACCCATCGATACCACATCCTCGCCAAATGCCATTGAGAGTAGCTGATGTCCAAAACAGATACCCAGCACAGGTTTCTCGGTAACCTTCAGATATTCTATCTCATTCAAATAATAGTCAATAATACCCGGCTCGGCAAGTTTCCTCTGGGAGCCAGAAAGCACTATCACATCGTAGAGTTTAAACTCCTCACCCGCACTTATTGTAGAATAATCCTTTACCTCCACCGTATGTACGGTAACATCTTTGATTACATTATAAAGGGCTTCAATCTGGGATGAGTTTGGCAGATAATTATCAATTATCAAAGTTCTCATCAATCACCTCGAATAGAGTATCCACAAGAATACTTTCTTTAACCCGTTTTATCTCCCGGCCTTTTGAAAAAACTGCACCCATCCCTTTTCCACAGGCAATTCCGAAATCTGCTTCCCGTGCCTCACCCGGACCATTTACAACACACCCCATTACCGCAACCTTCATAAAATTCTTATATCGCTTGAGCCTCTTCTGAACCGAACGCACAATTGGCATAAGTTCAACCTCACACCGACCACAAAGTGGACAACTGATCAGAACCGGCCCGGTCTTCCTCAACCCCAGGGAATTCAAAATCTCAAAACCTGCTGTGACTTCTTTCACCGGATCTGCGGTCAAAGAAACCCTGATCGTATCTCCGATTCCCCTGTGGAGTAAAATACCCAGTCCCACCCCGCTTCTTATTCCTCCGGTAAAAGACGGACCTGCCTCAGTAATGCCCAGATGAAGTGGAAAAGAAAATTTACGATGAATTACTGAATAGGCATCAACGGTATTTCTCACATCTGCACCTTTAGCAGAGATTACTATGTCCTTAAAATCGAATTTATCAAAAAGCTCAAGAGAATGTTCCACAGTCTCCACAAGCGCTCTTGAATCAGGATGGCGATATTTTTTTAAGATGTCCCCGGGTAGAGATCCGGCATTCACACCAATCCTTATAGGTATATGTCTCTCTCTGGCGCGTATAATAACCTTCTTCAGCTTCCAGTCTGCACCAATATTACCCGGGTTGATCCTGACCTTATCAACTCCAGATTCTATCGCCTGAAGTGCAAGTCGGTAATCAAAATGGATATCCGCGATTAATGGAATACTGACGGACTCTTTTATCTTCTTTAATGCAAGGGCATCGTCCTTATTCACCACCGCCAATCTCACAAGTTCACACCCTGCCCTCTCCAACCTTTTTATCTGTCTGATGGTTGCATTAATATCTCTGGTTTTAGTCTTTGTCATCGATTGTACCGCAATCGGATGACCATCACCGATCTTTACCGCACCGATTGAAACCACCCTCTTCTTCACTCGCTCTCCCTTCTAATTCGGGCTCCAAGCCTGCGCAGTTTGACCTCAAACTTCTCATAACCACGGTCCAGGTGATAGATCCTGCGCACCACAGTCCTGCCTTTTGCAGCAAGCCCCGCCAGCACCAGAGCTGCTGAAGCCCTCAAATCCGATGCCATAACATATGCCCCGGAGAACTTCCTTACCCCGTTTATCACTGCTGTATCACCCTCAATCGTAATGTCCGCACCCATCCGCATCAACTCCACCGCCTGCATAAATCTATTCTCGAATATGGTCTCTTTTATCGTGCTTGTTCCAGGAATGATTGAAAGCAATGCCATAAACTGTGCCTGCATATCCGTAGGAAATCCTGGATAAGGCGCAACAAAGATATTGGTCGCCCTTTTCCTACCTGCACCGTCCACAAGCAAACCATCATCCATAACCTTTACAACCACACCAATCTCGTTAAATTTATCAAGCACTGCGGTCAAGTGTTCAAGGTTGCAACCGGTGATTCTAATTCTTCCTCTGGTTATCGCACCCGCCACCGCAAATGTCCCGGCTTCAATACGGTCAGGAATGATTCGGTATCGCTGGCCGCGATTCAGTGGTTTCTGGCCTTTTATGATAATCGTATGGGTTCCCTGACCTGATATCTTTGCTCCCAAGTGATTCAAAAAATTTGCTACATCTACAACCTCTGGTTCACAGGCTGCCGAAGTAATTTCGGTTGTTCCTTTTGCTGCTGTGGCAGCAAGCATTACATTAATCGTCGCACCGACCGAGGTGCCCTTCGGCCCCTGGAGGTCAACTCTGTTTCCCCTCAAATGTCGACTTTCCGCATTAATATAACCTGCCTTGACTTCGATCCTCACACCCAGTGCCTTCAATCCCTTTATATGCAGATCAATCGGTCTTGGTCCAATTGCACAGCCACCAGGTAGCGAAACCCGTGCCCTGCCGGCCCGGGCAATCAATGGTCCGAGCACATAGTAGGATGCCCTCATCTTCCGGACAATATCATAGGGCGCCTCAAAACTCTTCAATTTCGGGGTCTGAATATGTAAAATGTTGTTCGTAAAATTTATCTTTGAACCGATCGATTTCACAAGTTGTAGCATTGTGTCTACATCATTTAGTCTGGGTATATTTTCAAGAACAACCTCTCGGTCGGTCAAAAGCGACGCCGCAATTATCGGTAGTGCAGAATTCTTTGCTCCGGAAATCTTCACTTCACCTGAAAGTCTCCTACCACCATCAATCACGAACCTTTCCATAAAGAATTATAATAAAATAATAACCAATGTCAATGAGCCAGAATAGGTTACGCCATTATGGTTATCTGGAGTAAACAGCAAGGCCTGTTAAACCCGACCGAATCTATGGCCAAGTTCCTCAAGTGTAAATTTCAAAACAATGGGACGACCATGAGGGCAGGTAAATGGATTCTCACAGGCAAAGAGACGATCGATCAAAGTTGCCATCTCCAACGGCGAAAGCTTCTGTCCCGCTTTTATCGCGCCTTTACAGGCAAGAACCTTTGCCAGCTCAGCCTTCTCTCTCATCATATTTCCCAGACCGTCTATTTCCCTGAATAAATCAGCGATTTCCTGGCGGTCCACCTGAAAATCTCCGGGAAGTCCATCAATCACTACGGTCCGGGATGAAAACTCCTTAAAATCAACACCCAGTTCCTCTAAAAGTTTTTTGGTCTTTTTATAAACACGATACTCTTCAGGTGAAAGTTCTAATGTTATAGGAAACAACAACCTCTGGGATTGTCCCCGACCCATCATAATCGCCTCGAATAATATCCTCTCATGTGCTACATGCTGATCAACAATAACAAAACCTGATTTTGTCTGGGCAAAAATATATGTATTGTGGAGTTGCCAGAATTCACCTGCATCCTCTGGTGGTTGAGAAGATGTTCCAGACCCCTGATACGAAATTATCGATTCCTGAACAAACCTCTGACCCGCATCTGTTGATGTTGAAGGTATAAAATCTGCAGCCGATTCCGCGCCCGAAACAATCCTGTGGGTCAACCTCTTCTTCACCGCCTGAACCAGTAAATCAATAATATACCGTTCGTCCTTAAATTTAACCTCCTCCTTCGCTGGATGGATATTGACATCAACGAGCATCGGGGGCACAGTTATATTTATTAAAAAGGCTGGCGAAAGTTTGGGATTGTTGTATGTATCAAGTATCGCTCGATATACCCGCGGATATCTCACCGGTCTTGAATTCACATAGATAAATTTGAGTTTATGTTTTTCAAAAAAGTCAGGCCGTGAGATATAGCCAAAGAGTCTGATTGAACCGATCGCCTCATCAAAACCGAGCAGGTGTTCAACCAATCTCTTCGAGAAGACCTGTCTTATCCTCTCTTCATATCCCTTGGTTACAGGAACATTCAACAAAACACGATTTGGTGACGAAAGATAGAAGCCGATCTGGGGGTACATAAGGGCATAACGTCTAACCGTATCAACGATCAAGCGAAGCTCCCATTCATCTGATTTTAGAAACTTCAGCCTTGCAGGTAGATTATAGAATAGGTCCGATACCTTTATCCGTGTACCCCTTGGCCTCTGTGATTCGAAGATTCCAAGAACTTTTCCCGCATCAGCTTTAAGCCTTGTCCCCTCTTCACCATTACTGGTCTCAAGTTCAAACCGGGAAACCAGGGCAATGCTTGCCAGGGCTTCACCTCGAAATCCCAGGGTTTTAATCTTCTCAATATCACCAACATCCTCAATTTTACTCGTGGTATATCTCTCGATGGCGATCTCAGCATCATCTCGTCCCATCCCTATACCATCATCATTGACCAGTATCTTAGCCTTTCCCCCACGCACAACTTCTATCTCAATCCTCTTTGCCCGGGCGTCAATGGCATTCTCCACCAATTCCTTTACCACCGACGCCGGTCTCAAAATAACCTCGCCTGCTGCAATCTTATTCCTTACCTGAAGTGGCAATCTTCTGATTCGGGCCATAAACTATTCTATTGATGATTCATTCAAAGTCAAGCCATCGTCCGGTTTTTCTGTTTAAAAGCATTGAAAGGTCAAAAAAGCGTTGAGATTCCATAATAAATTCGTAATGACACCTTCTGCTCAGACGAATTAGAGTATGTAAAAGGCTATTTTATCTTTACAACCTTATAGGTTTTCGAATGAGTATCGAATTCAAGGCGGATAAAGTAAACACCACTCGGTACCCTGCGGCCCAGATTATCATCACCCTCCCAGATGAAATGGATATCACCGTTCTTTTTTGGATATGGTTGAGATAAAGACCGCACCAATCTACCTGTAACATCATATATATGAACCGAAATTACCTTATTTATGAATCCATCTGCATTCTGGGAATTCAGAATAATCTTTACACTCTGTGTAAACGGATTGGGGTATATCTGTAATCCCAAACCACCAGATGGAATCCGG
>MUKB01000040.1 GCA_002049785.1 Caldifarciminota bacterium 4484_100 | reverse complement strand
TTCTTCATTCCGTATCAATACGACATTGGTCGTATTTTTAAACCGTTTTTTTGTGTTCTCACCTGGTATGCGGTATAATTATCACTTGACACTGGACAATTTTTTTATATAATTACCCTAATGCATCTTATTTTAATATTTTTCTTACTAAATGACTCTCTACACCTTTTGCCGAATGATGCGGTTGGTATTGAATTGTGGCGGCAACCTGATTTGAGCGGAAAATATTATGTCGATGTTGACACCAGTTTGAATATTCCGCTATTTGGTAAGTTTTCTATAAAAAATATAGGGATTGATTCTCTCCGTTCTTTGCTGATGGAGAAGTTTCATAATTATTATGGTGACATATTTGTGGATATAGATTTTTATTTTCGTATAAACATTTTTGGCGAAGTCAAGAACCCTGGATTCTATTATGTGAAGAGTGAGGATAATCTGGCAAACCTTCTGGCACAAGCCGGCGGTCCCACTGAGAGGGGGTCTCTGAATAGAATACGAATTCTGAATATTGGAACTGAACGGGTAGTCAATTTTGAGAAGATATTGAAGAGCGGTAAACATACCGAGGCCCTTGCCTTGAGACCAGGCGATGTGGTGATCGTTCCAAGGCGATTTATGCCAGCCCTGCAGGAGTGGTCAGTACTTCTTACCCTCGGAACATTATTGCTTCAGATCTACTATGCGGTAGCGAAATGAAGTCGGAGCCGACACTTCAAGACTATTTCAATATTATAATGGAAAGGCGCAGGTTGATTATTATCTGCGTTGCAGTCACCACCGTGGTGGCATTAATTGCCAGTTTTGTTCTGCCCAAGGTTTATGAGGCACGTGTAAAGTTTAAACTTGATCTTTCTGAATCCAAGCCGATGTTTTTCTCGGAAATTTATACTCCCCAGACAGTGGACCCTGTGGAAAGCCAGTTGGAGATTGTGCGCAGTCGGACTATAGCCAAATCGGTAATTAAAAAACTCGGTCTAAATTTTATCCCTGCAAATGAAAACTACAGCTATTTTGATTCAATCTCGGTATCAGAGAAGTTTCCGCCTGGTAAATACTACTTAAAATTTAACGATAATAATTTTGTTTTTCTGGACAAAGACGGTAATGAAATTGGTCAGGGTCAGGTAGGACGGTTGTTTAAGAAAGGGTCGATTCAATTCAGGGTCAAGACAAAACCGAAGGATATCCTGGAAGTCAAGATTATGGATATGGAAAAGCGGGTGGATAAGCTTTTATCCAATATTAGTGCCAATCAGATTAAAAATACCGCCCTGGTTTTACTCAAGGCACGTTCACGAAATCCATACCTGGCGGCACTAATCGCCAACACTCTGGCTCGGGAGTATATTAACTACTGCCTTCAGGTTGTCAGGGAATCGGCGCGCGGGTCCAAGGAATTTATCGAAAGTCAGATAAGGATTTTCGGCGATGAACTTAACCGAGCCGAGGAAGAGTTACGCAAGTATAAAGAAAAATCAGGGATCTTTCTGCTTCAGGAGTCGGCCAAAGAGATTATTAAATCCCTGGCCGATTTTGAGACACAGAAAGAGAAGGCCCTGGTAGAACTCCATGAGGTTGAGAGTTCGATAAAGAATCTGGAAACGGAGTTGTCCAAGGATGAAGCCGCTTATGGAGCATACAAAAGGATGGCCTCTTTCCCTACACTTTCCAGGAGTCCTATAATTCTTTCGCTTAAGAAGAAATTAAAATCCCTCCAGCTGCAGAAACAGGAATTGTTGAGCAGGGGTGAAAAGGGCGAGAAGCTGATCCGGGTTGAAGCAGATATTCAGGCAACTGAGCAGGAGTTGAGTAAAGCGACGCATCAAATAGCCCTGGCCGGTCCGTCAATCAATGACCCGATCTTTCAATCGATCATTTCAAATATTATTAACAAAGAGACCAAGAAGATTGCTTTGCAGAGTAGTATAGATGCATTGAATCAGATTATTTCAAGACAGAATCGGAGATTAAAACAGCTACCTGAAGCCGAGGTGAATCTTGCCCAGCTGGAGCGGAAGAAACTTGCCAATGAAGAAATATACACGATGCTTATGGGTAAACTCGAGGAGTCAAAGATCGCCGAGGCGATGCAGATCAGTGAGGCGCGGATAATCGATAGTGCTACTCCACCGAAAAATCCGATGGCGCCCAAGAAGAAACAGAATACAATCCTCGGTTTCTTTCTGGGACTTATTATCGGCATCGGCGGGGCATTCTTGCTGGAATACTTCGATACCTCATTGAAGAGTACCAAGGAGGTTGAGGAATTGACCGGATTGTCGGTTCTGGCAACAATCCCTTTAGTGAAGAACCGCAACCAGCATATTCCTACAATCCATGAACCTTATTCACAGATCGCCGAGGCCTATCGAATTCTGAGGACAAATCTGGCTTTCACTGCAGCCACAAAACCATTGAAATCTTTATTGATTACATCGACTCTACCCCAGGAAGGTAAGACCACAACCTGCATCAACCTGGGCATTACATTTGCCCAACAGGGGCATAAGGTAATTCTGCTCGACTGTGATTTTCGTCGGCCGATGCTACATACATATTTTGGTGAATTGGCAAAGGATAATCATCACGGTTTATCCGATGTCTTGATTAGAAAATTAAAATTGAATGAGGCGATAAGGAAGGGAACTCTGGGTAATCTCTTTTTTGTAACCAGCGGTACGATTCCCAGTAACCCCTCAGAGCTTCTCGGTTCACCACGGATGCGTGAGGTGCTTCAGGAACTGAAAAAACAGTATGAGTTTATTCTCATTGACGCACCACCATCGTTGGGTGTTGCTGATGCAAGGGTTCTGGGTAAAATCTGTGACGGCATCATCGTCGTTGTTATGGCCAGACGGACGAGCCGGGATGCAGTGATTGAGATTAAGGAGGAGTTAGAGCGTGCCGGCGATAAGATCGTAGGATTTGTCCTGAATGGGGTTGATTTTGAAGGCCATTATTATCGACATCGGTATTACTATTACCATTATCCTTCTGTAAAGAAATAGTTACTGATATTAAAATTAAAATTGGCCAATGAAGAGAAAATACAGAAAAAAGCCACTTCGTAAATTAATTTTGATAATTTTGTTTATTGCAATTATACCGTCTCTATATCTGGGAAAGAAGTTATACAGATATGTGTCTTTAATCGTGCAGGTGCAGAGAGGCAAGAAGGAGGTTATGATTTTAAAGGCGGAAAATGAAGTTTTACAGGAACGCATTGATGCCTACAAAAAAGGGATATTGCTTGAGGCACGCGCTCGGGACGACCTGGGTATGATTAAAAAAGGCGAGAAGGTCTATTTGATAAAAAATGATGTTCGAAATTGAAATAACACCCTTTCGTGTTGAGATATGCACGGGGCAGATGGAATATCGGCCTGGGGATATGGTGATTATTAAAAGTAAGGAAGGTATCGACATCGGTCGGGTTATTGAATCCCTGGATGAGGATGTCTCCAGAATCTACGGTGAGGTTTTAAGAAAGGCGAAGGATGAGGACATTGAAAAGAAGAAGGAACTTAAAGAATATGAAGAATTCTGCTTCATCGAATTTCGGAGAGCGGTGAGGGAATTTAAGTTGAAGATGAAGCCGGTTTACACCCATTGTCAACTGGATGAGGAGAGGGTAATTTTCTATTTCACTGCAGAGCGGCGACTGGAATTTAGAAAATTACACCGCTACATTTCACAGAAGCTGAATAAGAGGGTGGTGATAAAGCAGATCGGGGTGCGTGACTATTCGAAGCTTTTTGGTGGAATCGGGCCGTGCGGTAGAGACCTCTGTTGTGCGACATTTCTGCGGGAGTTGAAGTCAATATCTTTGCGTATGGCGCGGGAACAGAAACTTTATGTATCACCAAATAAACTCTCTGGAGTTTGTGGTAAATTAATGTGTTGCCTCAACTTTGAGGAAGATTTTTACAGTGAGTTCAAGGAACAGTAGTTGAAGCTTGACCCACTGATTGAACTTGTTTCTATCTTGCGAAAAAAATGTCCTTGGGATCGAACTCAGACCCTGAAATCCTTGAAAAATAATTTAATCGAAGAGGCATACGAATTCGTAGAGGCGGTCGAGGCGAATGATATTGCAGCAATAAAAGAAGAACTCGGTGATATCTTATTTCTGGTCACCTTTCTTGTGCAGATCTTAAAAGAGAAGCAGAGGATGGATTTTGATGAATTAATAAAACTTACAATCAAAAAATATAAAGAGAAACATCCCCATGTCTTCAAAGGTGAGAAGTTGAAGGACCAAGATGCGGTGGTTGAATTCTGGCATCGGAGTAAGTCTGATATATTTGAAGGGATTCCTAAAACCCTACCCGCCCTCCAGGCGGCCAGAACCATTCAAGAGAGGGCAGCCCGTTTGGGGTTTGATTGGCAGTCTTCAGCCGGTCCCTTGAGAAAAATTGGAGAGGAGATTGGAGAACTGAACAGAAGTAAGACCGAGACAGAACGATTTGAGGAACTGGGTGATCTCCTGTTTGCCTGTGTCAATCTTGCTCGGCACCTGAGGATTGATCCCGAGGATGCATTGAGGTCTGCCAATAAAAAGTTTGTTGAGCGATTTCGTAATGTTGTTTCAGAACTGGAAGGGATGGGAAGGGATATCAGGAAGGTGAGTTTGGAGGAGATGGACAGGGTCTGGGAAGAACAGAAGGGGCAACAGCGGTCAAAGGGCATCGAAGCAGAACTCAGAATTCTGAAACTGGGTCTTAATAAACTGAAAATTAGTTATGATACCAAAATATTAAAAAAATTTAGAAGATATCTGGAATTACTCTATGAATACAGGGGTCGAGTTCACTTAATATCGAAACTCGATTATACCCGTATTGCGCATAAACATTTTCTTGTTTCCCTGCTTCCATATCAGTTTATTAAAGGGCATAAGTATGTCTGTGATGTTGGTGCGGGTGCTGGATTTCCATCGATACCATTGAAGATATTCTTTCCCGATATGAAATTTGTGCTATTTGAGTCCAGAAAGAAAAAAGCAGAATTTTTGGTGAGGCTGATAAAAGAGCTGGGTTTAAAGGATGTCGAAGTCAGGGCTGAAAGGGCCGAAGAGTATAAAAAGCAGGAATTTGACCTGGCTCTGTTTCGGGCTGCAGGCAGGATAGATAAATTAGTCAAGGTTATTACTCAACTGGTAAAACCAGGAGGCGAGGTTATTTTTTATAAAGGGTTAGGGCAGAGAAAGGAACTCGGTTATGCACAGAAGAGATTGAGGCGACTGGGGTTTCAGACCGGTTCAGAAGTTTTATCAAACCCGATCGATAAATCTTCAGTTTTTCTTGTAATATTGAAGAGGCAGGGTTGAATTAGAAATTCTCCTTATGAGTTGCGAGTTTAATATTTGTTAATAGCCTGTTTATCTCTGTAGATGCAGGGATAATTTTATCGATTTTCTTCAAGACCTTTCTGGCGGTGATGAGGTTTCGGTTGTTGAGACATTTTTGAACAAAATATATTGTCTCTTTTTCTAATCGGGATAGAACTTCACGGCGAATTCTGTCTGAGTAGTTATCAAACATCTTTTTGAACGGCTCCCCTTTAAATTGGTTGAATGCCCGCAGATATTCAAGTCGGGCAAAGTTCCACTCTCCAGCACCTTCAAAGGCCTTTGCTCGGGCAAGGAGCAAGTAAAATTCCTGATAATCGGTTGCAATATATTCGCTCATAAAGATGTGCCGGTGCCGGATCTTGAGTTGATCATTAGAAAGTTTCAAAAATTTTCTTAATTTTATCAATGCCCGGGAAAGGTTGTGATGGGGGTTTTTCGCCCTCGGCCAGAGGTTTCTGCATACCTCCTCGGTCGTGAGGTTTCTGCCCTGGGCTAAGGCAAGATAGATACACAGGGCTGCAAGTTTCGGTGGTAGCTGTTCTCTTAAACTTCGTCCACTGCGATAGACCCTTAATGGACCCAGAAACTTGATCAAATAACTTACCCGATCCTGTCTGAAGATCGGAAATCTGAGCATGGTATAGGGTAATGCAACATTCTTACCTTTTGCCAGACGATGTTTAATCGCTTCTGGGTAGAAGAGGGTAAATAGGTAGAAATATCCGGTGAGGCCGTAACGTCGGGCATATTGCACTGCACGGTTGTAATAGAGTGAAAGATATCTTCCTTTTGATTTCTTTAACATCAGAAGTAGTTTAATAAACTTTATTTGAGCAAATTCAGGATCGCCGTCGAATTTCCTCCTCAATATTCTTCTCAATTCTACCTCGCGATTGAGCTGATGTTTTAGAAGATATCTTTCGTATCGGGCAAGTATTTCATTGGCCCGGAGCCGGTCATTCGATGCAGCGTAGACCGCGGCTTCAATGAAGGTGGTGGAGTGGATATAGTGTGCGATCCCCCGTTTCTTCAGTTCCTGTAACCCCTGATGGCAATAGAAAAGGGCGTTGTGAAAGTTGCCTTCGAATAGGGCAATCATCGCTTTTATCATAGGGGTCATAATCCGGGTCTGCTCATTTGTTATGGGAATATTTTTCAGCAGTTTTTTTGCTGTAGGAAAGTCTCCGGATATCGTATTGCACATTGCAAGGTTCAATCGATAAAGGGCATCCTGCTCATTGGTTGAACTCAGCTGTCTGACACATTGTTCAATATAGAATTTTACCTTCTTGTAGTTTCCGAGGAATGCAAAGATGCTTGCAAGGTTGCCTAGGAAATAAGGGGATGGAACTCTGGACCATTTCCTCTCGAGTGAGGTAACCATTTTCTTTGCCTTTTTGACTTCCATCAAACTGAGATGGAAGATCGCTTCGTAGTAGTGTAAAATAAATGAGATATATTTACACCGACCAATTTTAGTCAATTTCCAGAGGTGATTGAGAAGTTTTAAACCTTCACGGGCACGACCCATCCACTGGAGTCCCAATAATTCATGCAGACCACAGAGTAGTGCTGAGTAATATTTTTGTTTTGCCTCAAAGAGTTTTCTCAAATGTTTTGCCTTCTGACAGTATTTTGCTGGATAGTTGAGATAACGTCCTAAAAGCGCCCGCTGATAGTTAATGTTGAGTTCTCTTTCAGGTAGTTTCAATAGAATTTGGGGATAAGGAAAAGAGGGAAGTTTATTGACCAATCGTGCAGCCTCCTTCAATTTACCCTTCTCAATGAGCTGTGAGACTTTGGTTTGGTAAAGACGATGGAGGGATGTCTTTGTGGTGCGAAACGAGAGGGTTGGGGTCAGGTATCGGGCATCAAACCCGGCCAGTCCATATTTTGTCCATACCCTCCAGATCGTTGAGGAAGAAAGGTTGATTCCCCTGGTTTTCAATTTCCGTCGTGCACCATTTACTGTGATGCAAGGTTTTCTCTCTTTTGTTGCGATTATTACTTCTTCATCTTTTTTTGCAACCCTTCGGGCGTTGCCATATATCCGACGGTCCTCTAACCAATCTTCGGATGCATTATATCTCCTTCGCCATTTTAATATACTGCTCAGGGATATTCCCATTTCCTGGGCAACCTGCCTTGGAAGCTTACCTTTCTGCAGTAATCTGATGACCTTCTTTTTCAGTTCTGGTTCATAACGCGCCATAATATTTTAATTGAAATATATTAACAAATTTTATCACAAGAGTCAAGGTCTATGAAATTTGAGATAAAGCCTTAAGTTTCAAGACCTTATTCCGATATTCTCAGAATCGAATGGTAATGGTTTTAGGTATAATTAAATAAAATAATTGATTTGTGGGTGATTCACCACAAGGAGGTGGATATGTTGATGATTTTCGTCCTTATTTCCTGGCATTATTATTTGGTCGATCCCTATGGTGGGGCGAGTGATATCGCCTTTGATAACTCGGGTAATCCGCACCTCTTCTATTATTCTGCAGACCTCGGACAGGTGCTACATGCCTGGTGGGATGGTGCTAACTTTGAGAAAGAAGTTATCGCAACCGGCCTTCAATATTATAATGGTGGCCCAGCAGCGGTATTTGATGACCAGAATAGGATTCATCTTGCCTATTTTACTTCGGATGAACATCTCGGTTATGGATTCTATGATGGAACCTGGCACTTTGAGGTTGCAGATACCACCACAAAAACAGGTAATTTCGTGAACATCGCCTTAGACCAGAATAATCAACCCCATATCACCCATCGCCATTCATTAAATATCTTTTATGGATATCTTCGTTATACAAAGAAGGTTTCCGGGGG
>MUKB01000039.1 GCA_002049785.1 Caldifarciminota bacterium 4484_100 | reverse complement strand
CAAAACAAAAAGTGGAGAGGAGTCAGAAAATTTACCCCTTGACAAATTGAAAATATTGAATAGAATTGTTATGATATGAGAAAAGGAGGAATGATGAAAAAAATTCTGGTAATTCTTTCTATAATCATGGTCTTTATTGCGTGCGACTATGCCAAGGAATCAGCAAAGTTGAAACCGGATATCGAGATTACCTATATGAATCCAGTAGGCTGGTATACATCTGTGGGTGATACGACACACTATGCAGTGATTGAAGAGATCGATTTCGTTCCGAAAAACTCGGTTGATTGCTATCTGAAAGAGTTAATCTGGGAATATTATGATGTATACGGAAATTATATTTTTGGTCCTACTGAACCAATGGCGATATACGCCCGGCTTGAAGGTATTACTGATCCTGAAGCAGTTGATACATTTAAACTGTTAAATATATCTCTACCCCTTGATACGGTGCGACGATATTTGACTTCTAAAGGCCTGCAGTCTGCAAAGACGATGCTCCATTTTATTGTTACCGACGAGTATTTCAATAGTCCAGATACAACCGAAGCCTGGTTCGGGATCTATTTGATGCCCAGCGATTAAAAACAATTAAAAGATTTAAAAAGGGGGCCTTAGCCCCCTTTTTATTTATCTATTATGACCTTCTGAATATCTTCTTCATCACCCGGGTCAATATATCAATGCCGAGGTGTAACTCTGATTCATTTATCACTAAAGGTGGTATCAACCGGATAGCACTCTCACCCGCTCCTAATAATAGAAGACCCTGTTTGAATGCCTCATAGACAACAGCATCCCGTTTATCTTTAACCGGTTCCTTTGTGATTGCATCACCAACAAGTTCAATCCCGAGCATCAATCCCTTTCCCCGGACATCTCCGATAAAATCATAGCGCTGTTTCAACTCATTGAATCTCTGCAGGGCGATCTGGCCAAGACGAGCTGCATTTTCAATCAATCCGTTCTCCAACAATTCAATTGTCTTCAATGCTGATGCACAGGCAACAGGGTTACCACCAAATGTCGATGCATGAGCTCCCGCAGGCCAATCCATAATTCCGCTCTGTGATACACAGGCACCCAGGGGCAGTCCTGATGCAATCCCTTTGGCAATACAATAGATATCCGCCTTGGTCTTAAAATGCTCAATCGCAAACATCCTTCCGGTCCTACCCATCCCGGACTGAACCTCATCATCGACCAGAAGGATATCATACCTATTACAGAGGCGACGCAATGCCGGCAGGAAGAGTGGAGGTGGCACCACATATCCACCCTCGCCCTGAATCGGCTCAACAAATATCGCGGCAACTTCTTCTGGCGGCACAAGCTTCTTAAAGACAACCTCATCAATGTATTTTACACACTCCATATCACAGGATGGATATTGAAGATGGAACATACAACGGAAACAATAGGCATAAGGCACATGATATACACCAGGAACGAGTGGTCCGAAATGGCGACGCTGGACCGACTTGGATGCGGTAAGGGCCAGGGAACCGAGGGTGCGGCCGTGAAATGCACCGATAAATGCGATGAACCTCTGCCTTCGGGTATGATAACGGGCAAGCTTCATTGCACATTCAACCGCCTCGGTTCCGGTATTACTGAAGAATACCTTCTTATTTTTAGCCCCGGGCACAATCTCAGCGAGTTTTTCCGCAAGCTGGGTCTGTACCCTGTAATAGAAATCTGTTCCTGACATATGGAGGAATCGCGTAGACTGTTCTTTTATCACCTTCACAATTTCTGGATGGCAGTGTCCAGTAGAAAGCACCCCGATACCTGCAGTGAAATCGAGGAATCGATTGCCGTCTACATCAGTTACCCATACCCCCTCGCCTTTATCAATTACTGCAGGATAGAGCCGGGTGTATGAGGGTGAAACATATTTCCGGTCCTGACGCAGCACCTCCCGGGCACGGGGTCCGGGTAGTTCTGTTTTGATTTGAGGAAACCTTCTCTTTTTTCTCGCCATTATTCGCCCCTTAACCTTCCCAGGTATCGATCTGTGCCTTCTGAAGTGCACCTGAGTAATCAATATAGACCGTCTTCACCTCAGTAAATATCTCATACGCAGTCCAGCCACCTTCGCGATGGCCATTACCGGTATTCTTCATTCCTCCAAAAGGTAAATGACACTCAGCACCGATGGTTGGTGCATTAATATAGACGATCCCGGTCTCGGCGAGTTCTATGGCTTTATGTGCCTTATTCAAATCCCGTGTATAGATACTTGAGGATAGACCGTATGTAGTTCCATTGAGAATTTCAATCGCCTCTTCAAAATCTTTTGCCCGTAATACCGAAAGGACCGGTCCAAAAATCTCCTCCTGGGCGATACGCATATCAGGGGTAACATCCACAAAGATTGTCGGTCTATAAAACCAGCCCCGGGCACACTCACCTTCTTTATAGACTTCACCACCGGTAAGCAATCGTGCCCCCTCTTTCTTACCGATTTCAACATAGGAATGCACGGTCTGCCTCTGGGCCTCACTCACCAGAGGACCAACATCAACATCCTCATCAAGGCCGTTTCCCAACTTCAATTTCTCTGCCCTCTCCTTGAGTCGTGAAATAAACTCATCATATATCGATTCTTCTAAAATCAACCTTGATGTCGCGGTACAGCGCTGTCCTGTGGTGCCGAATGCACCCCAGAGCACACCCTCAAGGGCAAGTTCAAGGTCTGCATCCTTCAGTACCACCAGACCGTTCTTCCCACCCAGTTCCAATGAGCACCGCTTCAATCTCTTTCCACAGACCTCGCCAATCCTTCTGCCGATTTCAGAAGAACCGGTGAATGAGACACCCACAATATCAGGATGATTCAATATCGCCTCACCAACCTCCCCCCCACCTCCATAAACAACATTCAAGACACCGTCAGGAACCCCTGCCTCCTGCAGGATCTGGGCAAGTTCACCTACTGAAGCCGGGGTATAGGTAGCAGGTTTTATCACCGCAGTATTGCCACTCAACAGGCAGGGAAAAATCTTCCAGGTGGGAATTGCAATGGGAAAATTCCAGGGGGTGATAAGACCCCAGACACCGAGCGGTTCCCTTCTGGTCAAACAGGACTTATTCGGGAGTTCAGAAGGAACCGTATAACCGAAATACTTCCTTCCCTGGATTGAGGCATATAATGCGGTATCAATGCCCTCCTGCACATCTCCTCGTGTCTCTTTGATTACCTTACCCATCTCCCGGGTCATTAGTCTTGCAAGCTCTTCCTTTTTTTGAATCATAATCTCAGCTACCCGGCGCATAATCTCAGAACGCTTGGGCCAGGGAATCTGTCGCCACTTCTTATATGCCCTCTTTGCCGATTCAATGGCCTGCGCAACATCTTCAGCAGTTGACTTGGGAAAAACTCCTATCACCTCATCCCAGTTTGCAGGATTACGGTTTTCAAATGTTCTGCCAGATTTTGATGGCAGTAGTTTCCCGTCAATAAAGTTTTTATATTCCTTCATAAAGCCTCCTGTAATGGTAATAAGATTTGTGGAGCAACATTCTATTATACCCATTTCACCAGTTAAGTCAAGGAAAGAGATGGCTGACTCTTCTCCATTTTTTGTTCTGATTTCTCAAAATATTACACGGTCTGCGGGCTGAGAAGAAAGTAGTGGGACCGGGACGGTCTGCGGACTGAGAATACATAGCCAAGGGGCGTCTCGCCCCATCGTTCCGGGTGACAACTCTCTTCTTTAAATCCGAAATCAGAAATGCCTTATTCTAGTTTATCTGGTTTTTCTCGTTTTTCTGGTTTCTCTTGTTTAAAATATTGAGATTCTGAAATAAATTCAGAATGACTTTTTTCTTTTTCAATTCCGAAATCCGCAATCCGAAATCCGAAATGGTTTTATCTTGTCATGCTGAACTTGGTTCAGTATCTCTGTTTTTAACAATAACTCAATGACATAATGACTAAATATTCTATTCAGTATCAATCTTTAATTTCGCAATCTGAAATGGTGTGTCTGTCCTGCTGAATCTTGTGCTGATATATGCTGGACCCAAATAAGTGATGTCAACGCCTGTATTATTGTTATTTATCGCTGTCCATAAAGAAGATGAAATTAATAAAATTGTTGACATATCTGGAATTCTATGTATAATCTATACTGAAAGGAGGTTTGATGAAAAAACTACTGTTGTTAGTGCCATTGGCTATCTTGATTGTCGGTTGTGGTGGCAAGGCAGATTACTTTCCCTTAACTGTGGGCAATGTCTGGAATTACACAACGATTAAGACTACGACGATGACCACTCCGGATACGAGCTGGTCTGATACAACCACAATGAAGACCGAAATCACCCAGGAGACAACCCTTGATAATGAGACCAGTGTCTTTGAGTATGTGACAACCATCGACACCTATGTTGGAACTACCTATATTCAGGAGACCGATGAATATATACTCGAATACGAGAATAAGGCAGATACAGAACCCGATACCTCCCTTGCCCTGCCAATTGAAGAAGGGAAGACCTGGACCGTGCGAAAGGATTCAGCCTATACCTTCACTGCGGTTGTCCTTGGTAAAGAGAGCGTCACCGTTCCGGCAGGAACCTATGATGACTGCTGGAAGATTGGTTATATAACAGATAATGATACAGTCTTCTCATATCTTGCCCCGGATATCGGAATGGTAAAGAACTACTATAAACACGAGGATAGTTTGAGCACGGTTGAGCAAACAACCGAACTTGAGAATGCCACCATAAAATAAAGCGAAGAAACTTTAAAAAGGGGCTGCAGAACAGCCCCTTTTTATTTACTGCAAGGATTTTTTAAAAACCTCCAGTTGATTGCGGGTAATACCGCCAAAAAAATAGAAGACTGCACCATAAATAAAAATGCCAAGAACAATCAGAAAAATAAGGTTCAATTCATACAGAAGATAGAGAATAATGGACATTAATCCAGCCACAATTACCGGCCTTACAATCGGTCCGAAAATTGAAACCCTTACAAACTTCTTTATCTCATAATACATCAAACTCACCCCGACTATCTCACCGACAACAAGTGCAAATGCGGTCCCAGACGCCCGGTAATATATACCCAGGATGAACAACAGTAAAAAATTGACCGCCGAACTGATAACAATTACCCTGAGAAATCTCTTCTCTTTATCAAAAGCAACAAGTCCGTAGCCGAATATGGTATTCAAAGGTGAAAGGAAAAAGTAAAAAAGCATAATAGAAAATATATTAACCGCCTGGACAAAACCCTGCCCATAAATTGCCACAATCATCCTCGGACCAAGGACCAAACCACCCACTAAAATTGGAACCGTAAGTGAAAATATTATCCGTAAGATAAAAGTAAAACTTTGATGCAGTTTCTCAGGACTATGTCGATACTGCCGGGCAACGATGGGGAAAAAGATAAAGTAAAGAACCCTTTCGATTATCAATAAGACCATAATTATTTTAAGCCCGGCGCTAAACGCCCCAACTTCTGATTTACTATGAAATATACCAAGGATAATTACAGGGAGGTTTAAGGAAACCTGATTGAGCACGGTCGCCAGACCCACCGGGATCGCCATCGAAAGAAGCAGTCGCCAGTCTCTGAAGGAGAATCGGATTGGACCATATCTGACTAAAAAAATAAAAATCAAAAATACTGCAATAACTGAATAACCAACCAGGAATGAAATCGGAACCATCAGGATATCCTGGCCTTTCTTTACGAACAGAAATAGAAGGGCTAAGTATACTCCATACTGAATAACCCTGCCGATGCCGATATATTCCATATCCTCCCTGCCCTGAAAAACAAATTCAAGGAGCAGGGATGCGGGAAATATACACAATGCATAGAAAAATATAATCCGTTTTGTCAGAATACCGCCGGGAACAATCAGCAATCCCACACCAAGCAATAGAAATATAATAAGCGACAAAAAGAACCTTACGCCCAGAACCTTTGCAATGACATCCTGGAACTTCTCTTCCTTGGCAATCTCACGGGCACCAATCGTCGTAACCCCTGGATTACCAAAGAGCAATGCATAATTCAAAAAAGCCAGGCCATAGCTGATAAGACCAAAACCCGCAATATCAAGGATCCGGGCAATATAAACAGTAGCGATAAAACCGATGATTCTGACAATAATATCACCGGTGAACAGAAAGATAAAATTTTTCGATACCTTTTTCATTGATTAAGTATACCAGAAATTCCAAAAAGGTCAACACCAGCCCCGAACTATTTTATCAGGTGTATATTACCGATATGGATATTCTTCATTCCATATTCCTTAGCAATCTCTAATGCCTTATTTACCTGTTTCCAGGATGTTACCGGTAAATCCTTAAAATAAAAATGCGGATAAAACCCTAAGAAAGACCAGGGTATCTCAGGATTTATCGATGCAAGAAATTTTGCCATCCCTTCAATCTCATATTCATCAATGTATCCGGGAATCAAAAGTGTGCTGACTACAAGCACCGGCGGATTTTTTCTCAAACCCATAAACTCAGCAACCAATCTGATATTCTCTTTGGTATTCTTATTCGAACTACCACAGAGTGCAAGATTGAGCTCTTCAGAAAATGCCTTAAGGTCAATCTTTATACAGCCATTACTCTTCAGGGCAGATTCTGCCCAGGCTCTCATAAATTCTGGTTGAACCGAACCATTGGTCTCCCAGCAGACCCTGATCTTCCTTCTTTTCTCTAAAACCCTGCGGGCAATCTCGATGGTCTGCAATGCGAATGGTGTCGGGTCACCACCAAAAAAACAGATACAGGCAGTCGTTGGGTCGACCATCCTCATAAGTTCATCCGTGGTGGTCTTCGTCTTCCTCTCCCGAAAATGCCAGTTCTGACAGAACAGACAGTTGAAGGTGCAGGCCTCATAGAATACCGCAAGATTCTTATAACCGTAATCCCTGCTTCCTGCACAGACCCAATCTGCAACACAGTTTGTTGGCAGAGGATCATGATAGGCATCAAGATAGGCCCAATTACTGTCCGGACCGATGAGCTTACCCTGTTCATTCCTTCTCACCCCACAATATCCTTTCTGTTCAAAACCGATTGCACATCTATTTACACACAGATTGCATTTTGTAGTATTTCTATCCTGTGCATCCAACCCGACCAGGCCAAAATCTTCCCTTATCTTTTTGTGGAGACTCAAAATGACCGAAGTCAATTCCTTCTTATTGCGTATACACTCAGGGCAATATGGTAGGGCCTGAGAAAGTATCCATTCACGCTGGCAGGAACCGCATCGAACCTTGGGGTCAGATCTCAACATTCAACATCCACGCTATTTTTTGGTTTATTAGACCAGATTTTGGTCAGATTTATGAAAATGTTGAATGTTGAGATTTGAGCCCAGAGCATCCGAATTTCTATCAGCAGCCGGTCGAATATCGAACCTGCAATATCATCCCTGAATCTAAAAATGTGCCTGCTATTAGCAACTATATATTCCATACTGTCGCTATCCGAATTTCGGACATCATTCCAATCCTGTAAAATCCTTTTTCCATCAAATTCTAATCTGAACTTACGCGACAGCAGTATCTGGAGTCGACCGAATCCTATCTTTTTAAAATGGAGGCCATCCACCATTTCGATAAACTCCTTTTTTACTCTGTAGAATTTCTCGGGTGCAATCAGATAATCGAGTTCCCTAATTCCCTGGTAATCGAGAAACGCCTTGAGCCGTAGACTCCTTTTTTTATCAGTAATAAAAATATGTTCCTGCGCCGGGGTGGTGATTAATAGGCCATAAGGAGAACGCTTTATGATTATCGCCTCACTGAATGATGCTACAGTCTGAAGGTTCAGCATAACCAGCAGGAGCACGACTCCAATAAACCGTGTTTTCTTAAAAAACAGCAAATAGTATAACAGAAAAATTGTAGGTGTAATTATAAAAAATATGACTGAGCCCGGTATCAGGGCGAAAAAATTACAGATATGGATTAATACTGAATTCAAAAGCGAAACTAAATATCCGCACACCCGGGCAAGGGGTATAAAAACCAAACTGCTCAATATGCACATATATAGAACAAATATGATTATCGAAGCGAGCGGAATAATCAGAATATTAGAAAATACCGCCAGCGTTGGAACTCTATGGAAATAGTAGCTGACCAGAGGGAGGACAAAGAGCTGGGC
>MUKB01000038.1 GCA_002049785.1 Caldifarciminota bacterium 4484_100 | reverse complement strand
AATACCAATTAGCTATTGACATTAAAAAGTTTTTGAATATAATAAGTAGAATTTTTTTCTTAACTTTTTACCAACCAAATGAAAGGAGAGTAATATGGCGAAAGTTGCATTAGTCTGCAACGGTTCAGAAAATAAAAACATAATACCAACATTGGTATTAGGTTCTGCAGCTGCTGCTGCCGGTGATACAGTCTACATTTTCTTCACACCGGGAGCCGCAGATCTTATGAAACCGGGTGTGATTGAGAATCTGAAGGCAAAAGGTTATCCTGATGCAATAGAACTCTGGAACGGCATTAAAAATCTTGGTGGGAAGTTTTATCTCTGTGAATTGGTTCTTGAGGCCAAAGAAATGAAGAAAGAAGAACTTCGGGATGATATTGAACTCGTCGGCGCTACAACATTTATGGCAGATATTCAGGGTGCACAAATAACATTTTCATTTTAAGGAGCAAAAGATGGCAGTTCACAAACTTGATCTTTTGGGTTTGAAGTGCCCTCAGCCGGTCTTAAAGATAGCGACTGAGGCGCCAAAACTTCAGCCCGGTGATGTGCTCGAGGTCCTGGCCGATTGTCCCTCATTTCCTAGGGATGTTGAGGCCTGGTGTAAGAAGACAGGAAAGACCCTACTCTTCTGTCGTGATGAAGGTGGAAAATTTAACGCCCAGATTCAATTTTAAGAAAGAAGATGGCTCAAACATTCGAACCTAATCTCATCGGTTTTCTCTGCAACTGGTGTTCCTATGCTGCAGCGGATCTGGCTGGGAGTAACAAACTGGAAGTTCCGGCAAATCTTGCGACAATCAGGGTGATGTGTTCCAGCCGCGTCGACCCCATCTTCATCCTGAATGCCTATCTTCGGGGTATAGATGGGGTCATAATTGCAGGTTGTCACCCAGGCGATTGTCATTACCAGACTGGAAACTATTACGCCCGGAGAAGGTTTGCCCTCCTTAGTAAAATTCTGAAGACCTTTAACCTTGATCCCCATCGATTTCGACTATCCTGGATATCAGCGTCTGAGGGCCAACGATTTTCTCAAGTAACCAAGGAGTTCGCAGAATCGATTCAGAAGGCAGGACCGAACCCATTGAGGAAAAAACCCTTTATTGATTGAAAAAACCGTTTATTGAAAAATGAAAGAAAAAAATATTCTGGTGATCGGTGCGGGTCTGGCCGGAATTGAGGCCAGCCTCCTATGTGCCCGGGCTGGGCGCAAGGTCTTTCTCATAGAAAAGGAACCCTATTTCGGCGGTTCCGTAATCAAATCAGAAGAGGTCTTTCCCCAGATGGAATGTGCTACTTGTATGCTTGCCCCCAAACAGTCTGAAGTTCTGGAAAATAAGAATATCGAACTATTAACTCTGAGTGAGGTGAAAGAGATCAAAGGCGAACCGGGTAATTTCCAGGTGAAGATTTTGAAGAAGGCAAGGTATGTAAGTTTGGTCAACTGTATCGGTTGCGCAGCCTGTTTTGAGCCCTGTCCAGTCAGTCTCGACAATGAGTTTGAAGAAGGATTATCCAAGCGAAAGGCGATCTATCTGGCCTGTTCCGGAGCACTGCCCAATGTTCCTGCGATTGATATGAAAAGATGCCTTCGGGCAAAGGGTGAAGATTGTCAGGCCTGTAAAGAGGCCTGTATGTTCGATGCCATCATCTATGATGATAAGGACGAAGAACTCTCAGTAACGGTCGGATCGATCATTATCGCCACCGGATTTAGATTGTCCGACCCGGGAAAATTCCCTGATTTGGGTTATAAAAAATTTAAGAATATATTTTCCGCATTTGAATTCGAAAGGCTCAGGGCATCAAATGGACCCACCTCAGGAGAGATCCTGACCCGTGATGGCAACCCACCAAAATCGATTGCATTCATCCACTGTGTTGGCCGGGAAGAGAAGGGCTACTGCTCTCAGATCTGTTGTCTATATCTGACAAAATTTGCCCATTATGCTTTAGATAAGATTCCCGGGGTAAAGGTGTATCAATTCTATAAAGAACTTTCTATTCCGGGTAAGGGAAGTCAAAAATTCTTCCAGGAGGTAATGAAAAAGGGGATAAATCTGATAAGAACAGAGAAGCTATCTATTTCAGAGAATGGTGCAGGATTGCGCCTCACCTATGAAGATAACAAGACGGTCGATGTTGATATGGTGGTTCTGGCACCACCGGTTGAACCCCATCCCGGAGCCAAAGAGATTGCCCAGCTACTCAAATTGGAGCAGGAACAATTCGGATTCTTCAAAACTACTGAACTCAATCCAATAGAATCGAACCGACCCGGGATCTTTATTGCTGGTTGTGCCCAGGGACCCAACTTTATGCAGGATGTAATTCTCCAGGCCCAGGCTGCGGCCGGTGCCGCACTCCATCTCACCGGGAGCTAAAATGTCAAGAATAGGTCTTTTCTTATGTGAATGTGGACCCAATATTGCCGAGGCAATAGATTTAGATAAGATTGCCGAATTTATAAATAAAGAAAATAAAGTTGCAGGGATCGAGCGGCACCGACTGCTCTGTTCAGAAGAGGGTAAAAAATTCCTTGCTGAATCGATCAAACAGAATCAATTCGACCATATTGTGATTGCCGCCTGTTCCCCGAAACAGCATGAATCAACTTTTATGGAGGTTCTGTCCCAGGCTGGACTAAATCCATACCTTTTACAACTGGTGAATATACGGGAGCAGTGCGCCTGGATGACTCCGGATAAAGGGTTGGCAACGAAAAAGGCCCTCCGCCTGATTCGTGCAGCAATCAATCGGGTGAGATTTCACAGTAAATTGCACGAGAAGGAGATCGAAGCCAACCCCGATGTTGTGGTCATCGGTGCAGGTATGACCGGAATTGAAACCGCACTCAGTCTTGCCCAGCAAGGTAGAACTGTCTATCTCATCGACAAAGATAAGCTCGGAGGTATGCTCAAGAATCTAAAACGGCTCTTTCCAGGTATGCTGGATCCCCAGAGGCTTCTCCAGGAAAAGATTGCCGAGTTCAATAACCAGACCCAGATCAAGGTCTTTGAAGATAGTCAGGTCAAAGAGATCCTCGGCTTCTTCGGTAACTTTATCGTAACGATAATTAACAAAGAGAAGGAAATCAGCTTAAAGGCTGGTTCCATTGTTCTGGGAATTGGTGCGCAGGAATTTGTTCCCGAAGGGATGGACCAATTTGGTTATGGACTGAAGAATGTCTACACCGCACTTCAATTTGAAAAAGAGGGGCTGACAAAAATTCCAGACGAATCAAAAGCGCTTGCAATAATCCACTGTGTGGGTCGGGAAAAACTTGGTTACTGTTCAAAGTTCTGCTGCGTCAATTCGATGAAACTTGCCCATCTGATAAAAGAGAAGAGACCGGATATCAAGGTTATTCAGTTCTATCAGGAATTGTGCCTGCCAGGGAAGGAATATGATAAATTTTATAGAGAGACCAGGGAAAAAGGTATTGAGTTCATCCGATTTGATAAAATTGGTGTTGGCAAAAATGGGAATCAACTGGAACTCAAGTACGGGTCAGGGGATGGAACAGAAAAGCATCTGAATGTCGATATCGTGATTCTCGCGACCGGCTTGATACCGAATCCAGAGACTAAAGATTTTGCTCAAATGCTGAATATCGCGGTGGACGATTATGGATTCTTTAAGGAAGAGCATATTAAATTAGGGCCGGTCTCAACCCTGACCGATGGAATATTTATCGCCGGGACCTGCCAGGGACCAAAGGATATTAAAGAATCGATACTACAGGCAAAGGCAGCCTCGGGACGAATACTTTCTGCATTGATTCCAGGAAGAAAATTACCGATCGAGGCGAAGGCATCAGAAATCTCTGATTCCCTCTGTATGGGTTGTGGGATCTGTGTCCAGGTCTGTGCCTACGGTGCAGTATCCATCGACGAACGTAAGCATATCTCAGTTGTGAACGAAGTTTTATGTCGTGGTTGTGGAAATTGTGCCGCATCCTGCCCATCAGGTGCAGCAAGCCACCGCCACTTTACGAATCAACAACTTTATTATGAAGCAAGAGAGATACTTAGATGAAGGGAAAAATTATAAAAAACTCAGATAATATAAATACTAAAATAAGAGAAATTCTTGAGTCTCTGATTTCAAAACAGATTTTCGATGCGGTCTTTGTGCCGGTAAGGGTTCCTACCGGTGAATCATTTACATATCTATTGATAAAAGATAAAAATATTCTTAAGGACTGCATCCCGCTTCCTCCAATAATGTCGGTTCAGGGTGCAAGGGCATTTAAAGACCTTACCCGACTCGGCAAACTGAAATATAAGATATTATGTGTTATGAGACCCTGTGAAATAAGGGCGATGATTGAACTATCAAAGTTGAGGCAGGTAACACTCGAAGATGTCTCATTCTTGAGCCTTGACTGCCCGGGTGTATATCAAACAGCAGACTATATTATCGAACCGGAAAAATACGACAAATCGTTCTCTTCGCTCCTTGAAAAATGGGAACCCGAAGGTCTTCGTCCAAACTGTCGGGTCTGCAACCATTTCAGTAACCAGGAAATTAATTCAGACCTCCATATCGGATTCTATGACCAATCCCTCATCCTCGTTCCCTTAACTAAAAAGGGAGAAGAAATCTTCACATCGCTCGGTTTTGAATCGACTGATGACCTCGCGGATTGGGAAAATCGAAAAAACGAACTCTTGAGGAGAAGGGAAGAGATTCGAAATAAGACATTTACAGAACTCCACAATCAGACAAATGGTATGGAAGGGCTCGAGAACTTTTTCAAAGGGTGTATAAACTGTCACAACTGTATGAGGGTCTGCCCGATCTGCTACTGTCGTCAATGTTTCTTTGAGTCCACGGATCAATTGAGACGCGAATCAGAGGACTATCTCATAAGGACAGAAAAAAAGGGTGGCATCAGATTTCCTGTTGACCGGATGTTATTCCATCTCGGTAGGATGACCCATATGTCCTTATCCTGTGTGGGATGCGGTGTCTGTGAAGATGGGTGTCCTATGGATATTCCGGTGGGTCAGATATTCAACTTCATCGGAGATGAAGTGCAAAAGATGTTTGAATATCTACCAGGAAGAGATAAAGATGAACCGATCCCGGTGCTTACCTATAAAGAAGATGAACTTCATGAATATGAAGATGCCCAGGAGACAAAATGAAGGCATTGAAGATTGCAAAATCCCCGGATGATGCAATAAAAGAACTCTTATCATCGCTATTTGAGAATCAGAAGATCAAGGGAGTATTCAGCCTCTTCTATGATCAGGACTATTTTTATGGGCTTGTAACCGATAAAGAGCTGTTCAATAAACTCACACCGACTGCACCGGTTATGCCTGCGAATGGCGGCAAAATGCTTTCCCGACTCACTATGATCGAACCACCTGCTGTACCTATTGCGGTGGTGCTCAAACCCTGTGAGCTCAGGGCCTTTTATGAATTATCTAAGTTAGAGCAGGCAAACCTCGAAAACCTGATATTCATCAGTTTTGTCTGTGCCGGTGTCCTCTCGCTCAAGGAAATAAAAAATAATATTGAAGAAAAAGTTGCCAATGCAAATCAGAAACAGGGCCTGCGCGAATGCTGCCAGCTCTGTGAAAATTTTGTTCCGGAAAATGCCGACCTTATCCTTCCCCTTATCGATGGGGATAATAAAACTACGATCTTCATAAAGACAGAACGGGGTGAGGAATTACTCCAAGGTATTGAGAACAACCTTGTTGAAGAAGATTTCGATTCTGCAAAATTATCTTCAATAAAAGAAGAAAGATCCCGGTATAGAGAAAAGACCTGGCAGAATTTAAAAACCGAAAATCTTGGAATACCCGGGTTGATCGATATTTTTGGCCGTTGTATAAACTGCCACGCCTGTGGTCGAGCCTGTCCGATCTGCTATTGTAACCTCTGTTATTTCGATTCTGCGGATAATGACTCGGGCCCCAGGGTCTATGAGGCAGAACTCGAGAGAAGGGGTGCGTTAAGGGCACCTTCAGGCACCATCTTTTATCATATCGGTCGGATGATCCATGTGAGTTTGAGCTGTGTCGGATGCGGAATGTGTTCGGATGTCTGTCCGGTCTCAATACCGGTGGGCACAATATTTACAAGGGTTGCCGAGGAAACCCAGAGGCTTTTCAATTATGTCCCGGGCCGAAACCTTGAAGAGAAGATCCCCATCTCGACCTTCGAGATAAAAGAATTTGAAGAACTGGGAGAGGCATAATGGAAGAACAAGAATTTTTACCCCGTATCATCGGATTCCTGTGCAACTGGTGCTCCTATGCTGGAGCCGACCTTGCGGGAGTATCAAGGCTACAGATGCCACCTACCCTGATCCCGATTCGGGTGATGTGTTCCAGCCGGGTTGATCCACTATTCATTCTGACCGCTCTCTTGAGAGGAGCCGATGCGGTTCTTGTGGCAGGATGCCATCCAGGTGATTGCCACTATCAATATGGCAATTATTACACTCGAAGAAGAATTGCACTCATCAAAAAGGTCTTTGACCAACTGGGTCTTGAGACTGACCGTTTGAGGCTGGCCTGGATCTCTGCATCTGAAGGTGGCCGTTTCCGAGATGTAGTCACTACATTTACCCAGCATATTAAGGAAAAAGGACCGAATCCTATAAAGAAAGAAATATTCTTATAATCGGAACAGAAAGGAAAACCTTCAGACCCTTTCCATAAGGTCCTTCATCGTATAAAATCCCGGTCCTTTATTGACAATAAAGCGAACTGCATCCATTGCACCCGAGGCAAAGGCCTTCCTTGATGTAGCATAGTGACGCAATTCAATAAATTCACCAGGGCCGAGGAAGAGCACACGATGTTCACCCACCACATCCCCCCCACGCACCGAGCATATCCCTACTTCATTCTCTTTTCGGACACCGATTATGCCCTCTCGCCCATAGACAAAATCGGTATCAGGTTTTATCGATCCGATAATCTGAGCGATCGCCCTGGCGGTACCTGAAGGTGCATCCTTCTTATTGCGATGATGAGTTTCAATGATTTCGATATCGTATCTTTCCAGACTACGGGTTGTTAATTCAACCAGGCGATATAGATGATTAACTCCCCGGGACATATTCGGAGCAAGAAATATGGGGATTTCACGTGAGTAAGACTGAATCATTTGAATTTCATCTTCATTGAAACCGGTTGTACCGATCACATAACCTTTTTTCGACCGTTCTGCACGTGTGAGATTATCAATCGTCGCCTTAGGGTTTGTAAACTCCACAATACAATCGGCCTCACCAATGCACTCAAGTATGTCGTTGAATACCTTTATTCCATCAATAGTCTTACCGATATACCCACTTCCTTCTGCCTCCACCCCACCGACGATATCGATATCATCAAGTTGGTTTACCAGGGAGATGATTTCTTTCCCCATTCGACCGCAGATACCACATACTACAATCTTAATCATAAGCTAACTCCATAATCAGTGAGGACCTTCTTCAAAACTTCGGTATTCTCTTCGCTCATCTCCACCAGGGGCAATCTCGGTTTACCCGCAGCCATACCCATTAACTCCATCGCCTTCTTTATGGGAATCGGATTGGTCTCAATAAATAATGCCTTGACTACAGGAAAGAGTTTCAGATGGATCTTCCGGGCGCGTGCAATATCACCGCTGAAGAATGAACTGCACATCGAACTCACATCCGCAGGAAAGATATTGGCGACCACAGAAATCACCCCTTTGGCGCCAAGAGCCAGCATGGGAAATGTCAATGAATCATCCCCGGATAATATATCAAAATTACTTCCGCACAGCCTGACAATTTCTGAAACCTGATCAAGGTTCCCGCTCGCTTCTTTGATACCGACGATATTTTCACATTCGTCTGCCAGCCGGGCAACGGTTTTGGGTTGAATATTACAACCGGTTCTTCCTGGAACATTGTAAATAATTATGGGAATTTTACTCTGTAGACTGACCTCACGATAGTGTTCATAAAGTCCCTTCTGGGTCGGCTTATTGTAATAGGGTGTAACCACCAGCGCTGCACTGGCACCGGCATTTGTTGCCATCTCAATGAGTTTATTCGTCTTTTTCGTAGAATTCGTTCCTGCACCGGCAATCACTGGAACCTGTCCCTTACACTCTTCAACCGCAATGGAAATAACTCGTTTGAACTCATCATCACTAAGGCTTGGACTTTCGCCGGTTGTAGCACAGGCAACAATCCCCTGTGAATCGTTTGTCAGTAGAAATCTGATGTTCTTTCTGAGCCCCTCTTCATCAAGCAATCCCTGTTTAAAAGGTGTGACAAT
>MUKB01000037.1 GCA_002049785.1 Caldifarciminota bacterium 4484_100 | reverse complement strand
TAGCCATAAATTAAAAGGAAAAAGGCAAAAGTTAAAAGTGATTAAAAAATCGTTTGTCATTGAGTCATTGGAAACCGTTAGTCATTAAGTCATTGAGTCATTAAGTCATTGAAAAACAGAGATGCTGAAATAAATTCAGCATGACAGGATAAAAGCATTTCGGATTTGGAAAATCGTTAGTTATTGAGTTATTGAGTCATTTTCATAATTAAAGTAAAAAGGTAAAAGGAAAAAGTTAAAAGTGATTAAAAAACCAGAAAAACGAGATAAACGAGAAAAACAAGACAAACCAGAAAAACCAGAAAAACCAGACAAACGAGAAAAACCAGAGAAACCAGAACTGCATTTCGGATTTAAAGGGGTATGAAACCATTCAAAAATGAGCGATACACCGATTTTACAAAACCAGGTAACCGTAAGAAGATGGAGAAGGTTCTTAAACAGGTCGCTGCACAGTTTGGTAAGGAGTATAATATCATTATCGGCGGCCGGCGAGTCAGGCTTGATAAAAAATTTAATTCTTATAACCCTTCAAATAAGGGTGAGATAATTGGTCGTTTCCAGAAGGCCGATGAGAAGACCGCAGAACAGGCGATGCAGGTTGCCCTGAAGACCTTTGAGTCCTGGCGCTATACCCCGGCAAAGGTTAGAGCCAACTATCTTTTGAGGATGGCCAGGATTATGAGGAGAAGAAGGCTGGAACTGGATGCCTGGATGGTCTATGAGGTGGGTAAGAATTGGCTTGAGGCAGATGCGGATGTTGCAGAGGCAATCGATTTTTGTGAGTATTATGCACGCGAGGCAATCCGATATGATAAGGGACCGAAACTTCTCCAGTATCCTGGAGAAAGGGATGAGCAGATTTATATCCCGCTCGGTGTAGGTGTGGTTATCCCACCCTGGAATTTTCCCCTTGCGATTCTAACCGGGATGACGACCGCAGCCTTTGTCAGCGGCAATACCGTAATCCTGAAGCCTTCAAGCGATGCTCCGACCATTGCGGCAAAATTTATGGAGATTGTTGAGGAAGCAAAGGTGCCGGTGGGGGTTGTGAATTTCTTGACCGGCCCGGGCGCATTGGCTGGTGATTATCTGGTAAAGCATCCCAAAACAAGATTTATCGCATTCACCGGTTCCAAGGCGGTGGGACTCCACATTGTTGAAGAGGCGGGAAAGACCCAGCCCGGTCAGATCTGGATTAAACGGGTGATTGCAGAGATGGGCGGTAAGGATATGATTATTGTCGATTCTGAGGCGGATATCGATTCCGCAGTTGCAGGTGTTCGTGCCTCGGCATTCGGTTATCAGGGTCAAAAGTGTTCGGCCTGTTCCCGATTGATTCTGGATGATAAGATATATGATAAATTTATGGAGAAGTTTATTCCAACGGTTGAAGCGATTACTGTGGGACCAACCAGGGATTATCAAAACTATATGGGACCGGTGATAAATGAGAGCGCATATAATTCTATCCTCGAATATATCAAGATTGGAAGCGCTGAGGGCCATCTGATCTGTGGTGGTGAACCGGCTCCTGGAAATGGATGGTTTATCAGACCTACGGTAATTACTGATGTCCAACCGTCAGCCCGGATTTTCCAGGAGGAGATATTCGGTCCGGTTCTGGCGGTGACCAGGGCAAAGGATTTTGACCACGCAATAGAACTTGCGAATGATTCTGAATATGGCCTTACCGGTGCGGTATATACCAGGAATCGTAAGAAGATCGAACAGGCAAAGCGTGAGGTCTTTGTTGGTAACCTCTATATAAATCGTAAGTGCACCGGGGCGCTGGTTGGTGTCCATCCATTTGGTGGATTTAATATGTCAGGGACCGATTCCAAGGCCGGTGGACCAGATTATCTACTGCTCTTCACCCAGGCTAAGGCGATCGGTGAATATATCGGCAAGAAAAAGCGGCCTCGAAGGCGCAAAAGGAAATAATGGATGCAAAGGAGATATTGAAATATACAGAAGAGAAGGATGTTAAGTTCATTGAACTCTGGTTCACTGACATCCTCGGTTATTTGAAGAGTTTTACGATACCCAGAGAAGAGTTGGAAAGGGCGTTTGAAGAGGGTGTGGGTTTTGATGGTTCTTCAATCCAGGGTTTTGTGCGTATTGATGAGAGTGATATGGTTGCCCAACCTGTTCCTGAGACCTTCACGATTTTACCCTGGCGTCCTAAGGAACGGGGCACCGCCCGGATGTTCTGTGATATCCTGAATCCAGATCGCACCCCATTCGGAGGTGATCCAAGAAATATTCTGAAACGGAACCTTGCCTATGCCCGGGAAAAGTTCGGCTATACATTCTATATCGGTCCTGAACTCGAATTCTTCTATTTTAAAAATCCAGAGGGAACGGATGTGCTTGATGCAGGAGGCTATTTCGACCTGATACCCCGTGATGAGGCGATCGACCTGCGCCGGGAAACGGTTCTTACCTTAGAAGAGATGGGGATTCGCGTTGAGTATGCACATCATGAGGTTGCCCCTTCCCAGCATGAGATTGACCTCCATTTTACTGATGCCCTGACAATGGCTGATATCGTGATGACCCATCGTCTGACCGTGAAGGAGATTGCCTTTCGGCATGGTGTCTATGCGACATTTATGCCCAAACCACTTTTTGGTCAGAACGGTTCAGGGATGCATACCCATATGTCCCTATTTAAGGATGGGAAGAATGTGTTCTGGGAAAAAGGCGGAAGGTATTTTCTTTCCCAGACCGCACTCCAGTTCATTGCAGGACTGCTTAAATATAGCCCTGAGATCTGTGCGGTTATCGCCCAATGGGTAAATTCCTATAAACGGCTGGTTCCGGGATATGAGGCTCCGGTATATCTTTCCTGGGCTCAGAAGAATCGGTCTGACCTGATTCGGGTTCCGATGTATAAACCGGGTAAGGAGGATGCCACAAGAATCGAATATCGGGCACCAGACCCTGCCTGCAATCCCTATCTTGCTTTTTCCTGTCTTCTCAGGGCGGGTCTGAGTGGTATTGAAGAGGGCCTTACACCACCAGAACCGGTTACCGATAATATCTATCAGATGAGTGAGAAGGAGCGTCAACAGCGGGGTATCAAGTCCTTACCAGGTAGCCTGATTGAGGCGATTAAACTTGCCGAGAAGAGCGATCTGGTGCGAACCACACTCGGTGAACATACCTTTCAGGAGTTCATCGGCAATAAGAAGCTTGAATGGGATAGTTATCGAAAGGCCGTAACTGAATACGAAATCAGACGATACCTGCCTGTCTTATAGAAATTATTCTGGATATCCGACCGGGATGATATAGAGCGGATCTTCCTGAGACAGCCCCAGCAACTCTTTCAGCATCTGGTCATCAAAGGCACCAATCGGCACAGAGCCCAGACCCAATGCCACCGCCTCAAGATGGATGTTCTGGGCACAGTGTCCGACCTCATTATGGACATACCTTATCCCCCTTTTTCCATATCGGGCAGTGGTTCTTTCGAAGATTGCGGTTATGACCATAACCATACCTGCATCTTTGATGAAGTTCTGGTTTAATGCTGCCTCGGCAATATCCGGACGCAGGTCATTATGACTTTTTATCTTCAGGCTGTGGGTTTCTGGGATGTACTGGAATAGCCCATCCGATTTTGCAATAAAGATTATCAGCGGATAGGTGGCACCGGCCGAGGGTGCAGAGCGAAAACCGTATTTTTTCTCGGTTATCCCCTGAGCAGCCCATAGAAGATTGGAGATTTCCTGAAGGGACAGGTCTTTTGATTTGAAATTTCTAATTGAACGTCGGTTTCTGATACAGACCTCAATCGATGCATCGGTAAATTTCGGCGCTGGTAATTTTACCATATCTCCTCCTGACAACAGAAATATCGTTAATAAAAAGGTTTTCAGGAACATCTTTTTGTATCCATTACCCGGGCGGTATTGCAGTGAATTTCAACGGTATCATTGAGATCCACGGCATATCCACCACCCAGCACAACAATTAAAGGTATTTTATGCTCAATCGCCGGCCCGATAACGAGCTCGTCGCGCCTTTTTAATCCTTTAATGGAGAGTCGCAGACTGCCCAGCTGATCATAGATATAAGGGTCGGCTCCTGCAACATATATTATAAATTGTGGGTTGAATTCTTTGAATATTCTGTTCAAGGCGGAGTCGAGCAGTTCCAGATATTCATCGTCACCAGTGCCATTTTCCAGCCCGATATCGAGGTCAGATTTCTCTTTTATCGGATATAGGTGTTCCTGGTGGATACTGAAGGTGAAGACCCTGGGTTCGTGCTCAAAGAATTTTGCCGTGCCATTACCCTGGTGCAGGTCGCAATCGACCACAGCAATTCTTTCGATACCCTGTTCCAGAAGTTTTACACCGGCATAGACAATATCATTGAGAAAACAGAAGCCTTCGGCATGGGAAGGAAATGCGTGGTGAAAGCCTCCACCGATATGGTAACAGCAGCCATCTTTTAAGGCGAGCTGGGATGCAAGATATGTTCCTCCACAACAGAGAAGTTGTGCTTCAATTATTCCTTGATTGACCGGCATCTCTGATGATAGGGTGCAGGCGGTAGGCCTGGTATTCAGAAGGTCATCAAGATATTCTGGTTCAACTATTCTGGTCAATTCGTTCTTATCAGGTATTTTTGGCGCATAGACTCTTTCTTTGGTGATTATTCCTTCTGAACTGAGCCGTTCATAGATCAAGGGATATTTTTCTGTAGGAAAGACATGGGGCCCGATATCGACCTGATACTTAGGGGTGTAGACCGCTGGTATCATACTGGAAAGAGGAATATCTTCACCAAATAGAAGATGAGAAGTAGTAGTATAACCACCAGTATTATATACAGCCAGATATTCTCTTTTTTTGTATGTCGCTTCTTTTTCCTCTTCGGCTTCTTTACCAAAGTCGTTGCCTGACGTGTATATTCAAGTTTTGCTAAAAACTTCTTTAATATTTTCTGGGATTGGGCGAGGTTCTTCCAGCCGAGAAACCTTTCTAAGTCCCGTGCCATTGCAGACATCGATTTATATCGGCTTCTCAATTTCTTCTTCATCGCCCTGTTGATGATTCTTGAGAGCCTTAGACTATGATGTGGATCAAGCCAGAGCGGTGATTTATACTTTCCTTTTGAGACCCTAACCGTTATCTCCTGGGCATTTTCACCGGTAAAGGGTTTCTTGCCGGTAACCATTTCATACATAACAATCGCCAAAGAATAGATGTCTGATTGGTATGTAACCTTTTTCCCTGATGCCTGTTCAGGTGACATATAGAATGGTGTTCCAATCACTACACCGGTGGCGGTGAGGTCTGGAGATGATTCAGCCTTGGCAACACCAAAATCTGAAATCTTCACCTCCCCTTCATTAGAAAGCAGGATATTGGTCGGTTTGATGTCGCGATGGATTATACCGTTCCTGTGTGCATAATCGAGGGCCTGGCATATCTCATAGCTGATGAGTCCGGTGATTACCGGGTGCAGGGGTCCACCCATTTCAATCACTTCAGCAAGGTTCAATCCATCTACATATTCCATAACCAGATAGTTGGATGAACCGATGTTGAAATAATCGTATATCGGAACGATGTTCTTGTGATTCAGGGTTGCACTGAGCATGGCTTCCTGTTTGAATCGCTGACGCAGGTTTCCACCGATACTACGGTTCATCTCCTTTACTACCACAACACGATTCAACGGCATCTGGACAGCAGTATAGACCCGTGCCATTCCTCCTTTTCCGATGATGTCAATCAGTTTGTAGTTACCGATGTATTTAAATGTCTTCTTCATTGAACTTGCAGACTCGATTTCTTCCCTGCCGTTTTGCCTGATAGAGTGCTTTATCCGCATTCTCAATGATGGTTTTTAAACCCTTCCCATCCTCAGGATATGTGGCGACCCCGATGCTTACGGTAATCCTGAACCCCAGGAGTTTAACCGTTTCCCTTTCAATAATCCCACGGATATCTGAGGCAACCTTTCTGGCATTGATAGATTTTGTGCCGGGGAGAATAACCACTATTTCTTCACCTCCATATCGGGCGACGATATCGGTCTTCCTGCAGGAGGACTGGATCAGACTGGCAATTGTGCGCAGGGCATCATCGCCCACAGTATGGCCATACTGGTCATTTATTTTTTTGAAATGGTCGATATCGATGAATAGTAGAGAGAACGGCAGGCCAGATTCCTGGGCACGATTGAATTCAGCCTGGGCCACCCGCTCAAAATATTCCCGATTGTATAGTCGTGTAAGCCGGTCCCGGGTTGCAAGATCGGACAGCCTCTTTCTGCTCTTCTTTACTATCCCCTCGATATTTTTAAACTCCCTTTTCAAGGATTGGTCTTTCAATTTCTTCTGGAGGGAGACGAAACGGTCTTCAATGATTGCAGTCTCTGAACCCTTTCTCGCCACCTCGGTCTCGTCCAGGGATACGAATTTCACGGTTCCGTCATCGAACACAATCGTATTTTCGCCGATTACTATCTCGTCACCGGGTTTCAGGATATAACGCGAGATCTGCTGACCATTTATGTAGGTTCCATTGGTGCTCTGAAGGTCTTCGATTATAAATTTTTCGCCATCAAGGACGACCATTGCATGATGGCGTGAGACATCACGTCCGGCAAGGGTGAGGTCGGTGTCGTCGGCACGACCCAGTAGATACTTCTTCTTTTCAAGTTGAAGCTCTTTGACCACAATGCCCTGTTCAATCAAGAGAAGGCGATATTTTTTTTCTGCCATCTAAAATTTCAATAGTAACTGCACATAGGTATGGTTGTGGAGATATTTCTCGGTGGGAAAATCGCCTTCCATCGCCTCCATAAAGTAGAACCAGATTTTCTTATAACGGTATTCAAAACCTAAGTTCAATCGCCGTTCTTTTGTGTTGCGGCCCTGATTGTTGTAGTAAAACTGGCGTTGAGTACCGAAGTGCCAGATAAACCTTCCACCGGGCCGGTATTCAAGGTCCAGGTAGTAGGCGAAGATGTTGCGCGAATAATTGAAGACACTATCTCCGATATCCGGTCGGAAAAAGTTCATATCATCCTTCTTGTAGTTGTAGGTTAGATAAAGGGTCGGTTTCCAGGCGGGGTTGAACCTGTAGGAGAAACTCGGTTCGGCAATAATTTCATACCATCTATCTGAGGTGGTGAATGGTATATCTACAGTATTCAGTTCAGACTGTTTGTAATCGAATAGTATAGCAAGGCCGAATCTTTTTATACCCTGCCACATTCTGAGGTAAAGGGTTCTGTGGAGTCCATTTTCTCTTATGGATTCTATCTCATCGGTTGAATGGAGATAATATCGATTTGTTGCCTCAGCACTCAACCGGAGATGGCCCTGGTTCCAGTAACGGTTGATAGCGAGTTCAAGTTTTACCGGATGTTGCTGATAGATGACCTTATCCTGTCCATCCGGGGTATTTTTGAGGGAGAAGTTGCGGTCAAAATTTGGAACACTTAATGATATGTTAATATAATTCAAATAATTTTTCCCCAGAAAAAAACCGATTCCAAGTTCATCCTCACCTTTATAATAATGTGTGGTAATGGACAGAAGCAGGCGGAGATTCGGATTCAACTGGAAGAAGGGTTCAAAGTAGTGGTTATTCTTGTGGTTTGCATAATCACCGAGATACTTGTGTCGGTAGCGCAGACCAATAATCTTTGAAAGATAGACCTCGTATTTTATGTCGAGGTCGATGAACCAGTTTAGAAGGTCGAGACAGCCCTGAGAGGTGCGGAGACCGTATCGGGTAGAATCGAATCGCACTTCCCATTCAGGGAGATAAGGGGCAAGCTGTTTGTCCATCAGATAATGGGCATTGGAATCCTCAGGCACTGAGATGAAGAGTATCCACAGAATCGGTATCATATCTTATGCGGTCTCTGCCTTTTCATAGAGGTAGATATCACCGAACAGTTGTTCCTGCTCCACCCCGGCATAACCTGCCTTCACCAGTTCCAGCATTCCAAAGAAATAGGCGACTGCAATAACCACATTGTTCTTCTCCTTGAGAAACTTGAGGAAGTTGAGCCGTTTTTTTTCTTTTAATAGCTGACGCACTTCTTTGATGATCGTCTCGATCGGCACCTCCTGCCGTTTCAATACCAGGTCCTGTCTGGGCTCGGGTTTCAATCTTCGAAAGGCAAGAATCAGGCTGGTAATATCACCCTCTTCAAGAACAGGTTCTTCCCGACTCATCCGGGGAAACTGTTTACCGGTCTCAGCCGCCATCATACTGAATGCCTGGGCGATGTTCTTATACTTCTTATATTCCTCCACAATCTGCATAAGGGTAATCGGTTTTGCTGTTTCTTCATCCAGAGGGGTGCGCGGGAGTAGAGAGCGCACCTTTAGTCTTATGAGGATTGCAGCCATCAGCAGGAAATCGGCGGCATCCTCAAGGTCATCCTTTTCAATCTTTCTGAGATAATCGAGATACTCCTCGGCAATCTGGGCGATAGGGATGTCGAATATATTGACCTCTTTCTTCCGCACTAAATAGACGAGTAAATCGATTGGGCCGTAATATATGCCGATGTCGATCTTCATTTTTTTAACCGGTATTTTTCAAACTCCCGGATGAAGATCTTGACCAGCATTTTTTTAACCGGTATTTTTCAAACTCCCGGATGAAGATCTTGACCAGGGTTGGGTCAAACTGGGTTCCGCTGTTTCTTTTCAGTTCGATTATTGCGGCGCGCATACTCTTTTTCCTGCGATACGGACGGTCAGTGGTCATCGCATCGAAGGAGTCGGCAATGCAGATGATCCGCGCGCCAAGCGGTATCTCTTCACCCCTGAGTCCGGCAGGATAACCTGCACCATCGAACCTTTCGTGATGATGCAGGATATTCTTTCGCAGTCTTTTTAACTTTTCAATCGGTTCGATGATCGATGCACC
>MUKB01000036.1 GCA_002049785.1 Caldifarciminota bacterium 4484_100 | reverse complement strand
CTGTGCAATCGGATAACCCCTGAGATTTCCGGAAACAGCGGATAAAATAATCTGACCGGGTATGAAAGTATCGGCTTCATAAATTGTCTTTATCGGTTCAGTGAATTGACATTTCTCGCCGATGAGATGCTCTTTTTGTTTTGGATAGATATAAAAACTTCCCGGGATTATCTCCCAGATAGAATCGATAACCCTGACCGTCTTCAGTCTATAACCCTGTGGTAGGAGATAATTGAAGCCCACCGCAGGTAGTTCCGGGTATCCTGGTTTCTGATAAGAAAAACCACCAGGGGCGATAATCCTGGTATACCCATCGACTGTGGTTATCTGATATTTGACATCCTGAACTGGAACATCATAGTTTATAACCGATGCCAGGGCATAAAAGGGAAATAACCCGAATAAAAGGGCTCTCTTCACACCTTCTCCACTATGAATTATATACACAATAAAGAGATGAGGCTCTTGCATTTTATAGAAAATCAAATACAATTGTTTTTGGAAAAGATTCTCAATTTCATAGTAAGGAGGTCTCAATGAGAGAGATAAAAACCCTCAAAGAGATGTTGATAAGGATGAGGGACCTGTCCGATCTGATGATTGAACTCGGTTATGCTGCAGTTTTACAGGATGATATGGTCTTGGCTCAGGATGTGGCACACATAAAAAGGGAGATCGCTGAACTGACATTTCAGATGAGAATCTCAGCCATCTATGTGGCAAAGGGCATAAATAAAGATGAGATACCACAGCTTGCCTCGATTCTCCAGCTCGGTGTTGCGGTGAAGGAGATATCTGACGGTATTGATGATATGGTCGAAATTGTCTCCCGGGGTGTCCATCCAATCATTGAAGCCGCCTATCGAAGGGATACAATCATCAGAAGGATTGAAGTAGAGAAAGATTCAGAGATTGAAGGTCAATCCTTAGAAAAGGCAAAGATACCGGAAAGGACCGGTTTTATGATTCGTGCGATACTACGCAACGGCGACTGGATATTTGAACCCAATTCGAAGACCGTGTTGAGAGCAGGTGATATTATCTTTGTAAAAGGTAAGGATGTTGCAATCAGAAAGATGCTCGAGTATGCGAAGAAAAAAGAGAAGGCGGAGAAGAAAGCAAAAGATTCTAAGTAAGGTAATCAGAGAAGCTGGTCCCCTATTATTACTCACCATATTTGGTAGTGCATTTGCAGGCTCGGTTCTGGGTAAAATGGAAGGGGTTCTGCTGATCATCCCCGGGGTTATGGTATTGGTTCCTGCAATACTCGACCTGAGGGGTGATGTCGGGATATCATTCGGCTCGAGATTGAGCACGATGCTCCATCTCGGTCTGATAAGACCTTCGTTTAAGATGAGCCCGATTCTATTCAATAATATCTTCAGTGCCCTATCATTGAGTTTCTCCTTCTCCGCCTTCTTCGGAATCCTTGCCCATCTTCTCTGTCTGTTACTCCACCTTCCATCAGCCGGGATTGTCAAACTGACATTGATCGGATTTATCAGCGGAGGAATCTCCAGCATCGTAATGATTCCCTTTACACTATTTCTTTCTATATTTGCGTTCCGCAGGTCGATCGACCCGGATGACATAATATCTCCAGCAATCGCAGTTCTGGGTGATGGGGTTGCAATGCTTTCACTCTTTTTCGCTGCCAGTGTGGTGCAGAAACTCAACCTTCCGGATTTGAGTCTTCTCATCATCTCCCTTCTCGTTATAAAAGAGTCGTTTCCTACACGCTACAGGTTTAGTAGAATATTCTTCCAAAGTAGCCCGATTATTATAATCTGCGGGGTGCTTGGTATCTTTGCGGGATTGTTTCTCCATTCCCATGAATCAACTTTCGGGGCTGCTCCGTATCTACTTGTTCTACTGCCTCAGCTCATCTCAAAAGGAGGTAGCATCGGTTGCATCTCAGGGATGCGTCTCACCTCAGGAATCTACATCGGCTACACACGTCCATTTCACTGGAATAGTTATGTCTGGAAAAACCTCCTTGCCGCATTTATACTCTCCCTTATCTTAATCATTCCCATTGCAGTAATTTCACACTTCTCTGCCCGATTACTCCATATTGGTCAATCCAATTTTCTCTTTCTATTGATGCTCACCGGGCTCAATCTCATCCCGCTCAGTTTTGGAACCAGTGTGATTTCTTTCGTAATTGCATCCCTTTCAAAAAGGATACATCTGGACCCGAGTAATGTTGTCGCGCCTTTGATTACAAGCATCGGTGATATATCAGGTATATTTCTATTTTTATTAACACTCAGGTTGCTGGTTTAAAAGATGCCTGAACTGCCAGAAGTCGAAACCATCCGCAGGGAATTGAAAGCCCAATTTATCAATCAAACGATTATCAGATGCAAAGTTCTGCGTAAGGATATCGTTGGCTATCCGGACCATAAAAGATTCTGTTTGATGCTCGATAACACAGTGGTCCACGATGTCCAGAGAAAAGGGAAGTATCTAATAATCAATCTGGATGGAGGCAAGAGGCTAATATTCCATCTTCGCCTTTCAGGCTCAATCACCCTTGCTCGACCCAAAGACCCTCCGGAGCGGTTTACACGGATTATATTAGAAACAAAAAAACTCCAAGTTTTTTTCAATGAACCGAGGGCACTCGGCAGGGTATATCTTTTAAGAAAAGATGAAAGGCCAGATTGTCTCAAGGGGTTTTTTGACCTCGGCTACGAACCGATCTCTCCAGAATTTGACTTTCGCTATTTTAAAAATATTCTGAAACAGAGAAAGGCAAGAATAAAATCGATTCTTTTAGACCAGCACTATTGTGCCGGTGTGGGCAATATATATTCTGATGAAGCCCTTTTCCATGCCCGCATAAGACCGATGAGAAGAGCATACACCCTGAATACCGAAGAGATATTCAGACTTCTTTTGTCATTGAAGCGGGTTTTGAATCAGGGTATCAAAAATTTTGGCACTACGGTCTCTGATTATCAGAGGACTAATGGAAGAAAGGGCAACTTCCAGAAATTTTTATATGTCTATGCACGGGAGGGTGAGCCCTGCAGGATTTGTGGCACAAAAATTCGGTTAAAAAAGATCAGTAACCGAAGCACACGATACTGCCCCAAGTGTCAGAAATAACCGATTATATTGACATAAATAGAAAATTGGCTATATTTAAGCTATGAACGGGTTCACCAAGAAATATAATCCTGCAGGCATTGAGGAAAACTGGTATAAATTCTGGCTGGAAAACGAACTCTTCAAACCTGACTACGATTCATCAAAAAAAACCTATACGATTGTAATTCCACCCCCGAATGTCACCGGGCGTCTGACCTTAGGTCATATCCTGAACAATTCGGTTCAGGATATCCTGATCCGCTATAAGCGGTTGAACGATTTCAATGTGCGCTGGGTGCTTGGAATGGATCATGCCGGGATTGCAACCCAGGTAGTTGTTGAAGAGAGACTGCGTAAGAAGGGTATAAAAAAAGAGGACCTCGGCCGTGAACGTTTTGTAGAAGAGGTATGGAAATGGAAAGAAGAGTATGCAGAGGTCATAAGGCAGCAACTTCGAAAGATGGGATGTGCCCTGGATTGGTCAAACGAACATTTCACCCTCTCAAAGGAGTATTCAAAAAAGGTGATAAAGGTATTTGTTGAACTCTATAAGAAGGGACTGTTATACAAAGGCGAATATATTGTGAACTGGTGTCCCCGGTGTCGCACTGCAATATCGGACGAACAGGTGGAGACCGAAAATGAACCGGGTAAACTCTATTATATCAGTTACCCCATAGCCGACTCCGACCAGACCATCACCGTTGCCACAACAAGGCCGGAAACGATGCTCGGTGATACCGCAATCTGTGTGAATCCTGAGGACGAACGGTATAAAAATTTGATCGGCAGGAATGCAATCCTTCCGATTATGAATCGCAGGATTCCGATAATCGCGGACCATTATGTGGACCCAGAATTTGGAACCGGGGCATTAAAGGTCACCCCGGCCCACGACCCATTCGACTTTGAGCTGGCAAAGAAACATAACCTCCAGTTTATCAACATTATGAACCCTGATGCCACCCTCAATGAAAATACCGGTCAATTTCAGGGTATGGAAAGATATCAAGCGAGAAAAAGGGTTCTTGAAAAATTAGAGGAACTCGGCCTGTTGCAGAAGATTGAGGATTATAAGATTCCTCTAGCAAAGTGTGAGCGATGCCGTACTCCGATCGAGCCAAGAATCTCCAAACAGTGGTTTGTAAAGATGAAACCACTTGCGGGACCGGCCCTGGATGTAGTAAAAAACGGTAGGATAAAGATCTATCCCAAAAGATGGGTGAACCTCTATAACCACTGGCTCGAGAATGTGCGTGACTGGTGTATTTCAAGACAGTTGTGGTGGGGTCATCGTATCCCTGTCTACTATTGTAGTAAATGCTACAACCCTGAAGATGACTCTTCAAAAGGTATCATCGTGTCCGAGGAAAGGCCTGAGAAATGCCCGGATTGCGGTTCAACCGATATCGAGCAGGAACAGGATGTGCTCGATACCTGGTTTTCATCCTGGCTCTGGCCCTTTGCCACCTTGGGATGGCCTGAACCGACCCGTGATTATCAGCTCTTCTACCCTACCAGCACCCTGGCCACAGGCTGGGATATTATCTATCTCTGGGTCGCCCGGATGATTATGGCGGGTTTGGAATTCACCGGTAATATCCCGTTCTATGATGTTGTCTTCCATCCGATGATTCGTGATGCACAGGGCAGAAAGATGTCCAAGAGCCTGGGCAACTCACCCGAACCGATGGAGCTGATTGATAAATACGGAGCCGACGCCCTGAGATTGGGTCTGTTGTTGATTACCCCGAAGGAACAGGATGTTCTCTTCAGTGAAAAGTCGATTGATGTCGGAAGAAAATTCTGTAATAAACTCTGGAATGCATCTCGACTGATCTGGATGAACTGTCAGGAGGGCGATGAAAATGACCTCTCGAATCCATCACCATTCGACAACTGGTTATTCTCAGAATTTAACAGATTACTGGCAGATATCGAAAGACACCTTGAAAACTATGAATTGAATGCAATCGCCCGGAGGTTATATGACTTTACCTGGCATACATTCTGTGACCGCTACCTGGAGTTCATTAAGGTCGTCCCTTCAAAAAATATTGCAAAATTTCTTCTGAAACAACTGATCATCATTCTCCATCCATTAATCCCATTTATTACCGAAGAGCTCTATCATAAATTCAATTTTCCCAAAAAAAGTATCTTTCTTGAGAAGTGGCCCAGACCCATAGAGGTCTCAGCGGAAACCGATGATGTAGAAAAGCTCATCAACCTGATTGACGGAATAAGGAACATCCGGGGATTATTCAATATTGGAAATAAAAGACCCCTGGATATAATTGTTAATTGTCAGACACAATTTGAGAAGTTTTTAAGCACAAATATTGAAGTCCTTAAACGGCTTTGTAGTATAAATGATATCCAATTTAATATTGAATTAAAAGAACCCGGGGCGAGTGTCATTATGCCTGATATCGAATGTTTTGTGAAACTTGGTGGACTCGACACGAAGAAAGAAAAGATGCGTCTGCAGAAAGAGATTTCATTTCTTGAAAATAGAATCGCGGAAATCAATGCCCGCCTGAATAACCCCGATTATCTCAAAAAGGCACGTGCACACATCAAGGAGCAGGAAAGGGAACGGCTTTCTGAATTCATAAAGAAGAAAGAGGGTATTGAAAAGGCGATTGCAAGGCTATGAAGTATCTGGGCTGGATAATAAGCATCATTTTGGTCCTGGTCGGCTACTCCATATATAAGACGCAATATCTGCCATTGAAAAAAGATGTTACTGAACTGGAGCAGGAAATAAAGATGTGGGAGGATATCCTTAAGGGTAAAAAGGGGATTGTGGGAGAACGGTATAGCTTTCCTACGGAGAGGTTCTTCAGTGATGATAAACTTACACCTTATGGTGAGGTGGAAATCCTGAGAAAATTTGATATCCATTATAAAGGGATTGAGATATACATATCCGCACCCCATGCATACAAAAGGGCACACAGTGTCTTGAGGTTCCTCACCGAGCAACGGATTGAATATCCGAGCCTTTCGTTATTTGTGGTGTTCGACTCATTGGAAAAGTTCGAATACAAATTCGTCAAGCAATGAAAAAGACTATTTATAGCATCATAATCTTGCTGATTTTCACAAACCTTGCCGGGGCACGGACAAAAAATGCAGGCCTGGCAATGCTACTCTGCACTGTACCTGGAGGCGGGCAGTTCTATACTGAACGTTATCTTCCCGGCATTCTCATCGCAGGCACCGAGATAACACTCGGTTATTATGCCTATAAATACCATCAAGAAGGCGATTATGAAAAGAGAAATTCATTTTTGTGGTGGGAGCTTTTTGTGTTCGGCTATTCACTTGCCGATGCCTATGTTGGAGCAAAGATGTTCGGATTTGATGTCGAGGCCGATTTAGAGCAGGTGAGTATAAACTTTCGGGTCAGATGGTAGTACTTGACGGCAGGAATCTTACAATAGAAAAGGTCAGAAATATTGCCCGGGGTGAAAAGGTTAAAATAAGTCCTGGACTGTGGAAAAAGGTTTTGCAGGCAGAAAAGTTTGTCAATAAGCATATCGGAAATAAGAAGGCGATCTATGGTATCAACACGGGATTTGGCGCACTCGCCCGGGTGCGTATCGGTCTAAAAGACCTCATTCGTCTGCAGAGGAATATCCTGTTGAGCCATAATGCTGGTGTAGATAGACCATTTTCCAAGGAATTCGTAAGGGCAGCAATGGCGATTCGTATCAATACCCTGATCCAGGGCTATTCTGGTGTCTCCTGCGAATTGATTAAAAACCTTGTCACCTTGCTCAATAAAGATATCATCCCGATTGTGCCAAGAAAGGGTTCGGTAGGCGCATCAGGTGACCTTGCACCGATGGCATCAATCGGCCTCATCCTCCTTGGAAAGGGAAAGGTCTTTTACAAAAGGAAAATCATTAGTGCATCCCGCGGCCTGAAACTGGCAGGGATTAAAAGATTGACCTTAAAACCAAAAGAAGGGTTGTCCTTATTGAATGGAACCCAGTTTTCGACCGGTATTGCCGCCCTGATAAATTACGAGGCAAGAAGACTCTGTGAAGTTGCTGATATTGCAGGAGCGATAAGTATTGATGGACTCAGGGGTTCTGTCACGCCATTCAGCCCCCATATCTTCAGGGTTCGACCACATCCTGGGGCAGTAAAGTCAGCTCAGAGAATAAGAAGATTACTCAAGGGCAGTGCAATCCTGCGCTCGCACAAAAATTGTTCAAAGGTCCAGGATGCATATTCACTACGATGTATGGCCCAGGTCCATGGCGCGGTGTGGGACCTTTTGGAATTTGCCCGGAAAACGGTTGAGATTGAACTCAATGCAATTACCGACAACCCATTGATCTTCACAAAAAACAATACTATTCTCAGTGGAGGAAATTTCCATGCAGAACCGATAGCCTTTGCCCTTGATATAATGACGATGGCACTTACTGAATTGTCTTCAATCTCAGAACGGAGGACCTTCAGACTTCTCGACTCTGACCTTTCTGGAATAAACTCATTCCTTACACCGAAGCCTGGTGTAAATAGCGGGCTGATGATGGCCCAGATCACCGCGGCTTCATTGGTCTCATATAATAAGACATTATCATTTCCCGGTTCAGTCGACTCCATACCAACATCTGCGGATCAGGAAGACCATGTGAGTATGTCGATGAATGCCGGATTAAAGGCACTTGAGGTTCTGGAAAATACCAAGTATGTCCTGGCGATTGAATTGTTGTGTGGAACCCAGGCTTTAGACCTATTAAGGCCGTTAAGGTCTTCAAGAATCATTGAAAATATAAAAAGAAAAATAAGGAAAGAGGTCTCTTTTATAAGTTCGGATCGTCCATTAACCCCGGAGATAGAAAAGATAAAGGCGATGATTGAAAAAGAACAGATTCAGTCTTTAATATCGATTTAGTGCCGGGGATTATTTTTCACCTGTTCAATCGCCTTAATCAACTCAACCATTACCTGTGCCCTGACCTGGTCTCTGGTCAGGTTGAACATCGTCATTATGTGGCCGACATCACTTGCAACATACATCGGAGGAAGGTTGTTCAGTGTGAGGGTCATAATATCCTGGAAGCACTTATTACATCGACATATCGACCTGTCCTGCTCAAGGAATCGGTTCAATTCCTCACGGACAATCCTCTCGATATAATTTTCAAAACGTTCTGATTTCATAATTTTCCTCTCTTTATAAGCCTTAAAAATTGTTCTTCATTTATGATTCTGATATTCAATTTTTTCGCCTTTTCAAATTTAGAACCAGGGTTCTTACCCATAACCACATAATCGGTATTCTTCGAGACAGTAGAACTGGGTTGTCCACCATATTCACGAACCAAATTCTGTGCCTCGGTTCTTGTCATCGATTTCAACTCACCTGTAAAGACAAAGCGCTTTCCTATTAAAGAAGTCCTTTTCTGTAAAGACTTTTTAATCTCAAATTTCAAGCCAATCTTCTTTAAATTCTTAATCAGATCCCTGTTTTTCTTATTCTTAAAGTAATTTATTATGCTTTTGGCAACAACTTTGCCAATGCCATTTATTTTGACAAAATCTTCAAGTTTTGCATTAATTATATTTTCGATTGTTTTAAATTCATTCACCAGAAGATGAGAACCGTTCAATCCGATATTTGGAATCCCGAGTCCATAAAGCACCCGGACAAATTCCCTCTGTTTGCTCTGTTCGATTGCTGATATGAGATTCTGGGCAGATTTCTTACCCATATGTTCAAGGTTTGCCACGGTATCGATATCCAG
>MUKB01000130.1 GCA_002049785.1 Caldifarciminota bacterium 4484_100 | reverse complement strand
TTTTCGGGGTCTCAGGGTGTGAGTGGGGAGGTGAGGAAAGGTGATTTGAGTGATTATTTATATTCTACTATTTTTCAGGGTGGCTTAAGTTTTTTGCCTTCAGAAGATGGTGAGATAAGGGTTTATGATGTTTCCGGGAAGGTGGTTATTAGGGATTATTTTAAACAAAGTAGGAAGGTCTTTTATCCTTTATCTGCCGGGGTCTATTTCTTAAAGATTGACTCTGGAGATAGGATAAAAACGAAAAAAATTGTGGTTATAAGATAACAAGGAGGTCAAAATGCGTGTAATAACTATAACCACAGTAATGCTCCTTGCTGGAGCGAATCTTTTGAGTGCCGGGTATATAACACCGTCTCTGCAGGCGGTTTTGGATACCCTGTCGCCCGGCAATAAGACTCTGGTCAGTGTTCATCTGGTACAAAGGTCGAATCTTGCTCGTTTTCCACAGAAGGCCTATGCAGAGAAGGTTGCTTATCTGAAGGAATTTTCTCAGAGGTCTCAACAATCCCTGATTGATTTTGTGAATTCTTATGGTAATCAGGTTGAGGGTTTGCGGTCATTCTGGGTATATAATGGTTTTACATTAAAAGCGACAGAGGCAGTGATTCAGGCGATTGCCTCAAGGTCTGAAGTAGATTATGTGAATGGTGGTTCAGCAGGAGAGATGATTGAGCCGACAGGTAAGGCACCGCCACCCAGTGAGATTGAGTGGAATATTCAGCGGGTCAGGGCAAGTGATGTCTGGACCGAACCGGGATATACTGGTGATGGTATAGTAATATGCATCTTTGATACCGGGATGCTAGAAAATCATGAAAGTTGGTGGACGTCTCCTGATAATAATAAATGGCGGAGTAAAGTGGAAGGTGAATTGCACTGGGAATATGCCTGGCATGATGCTAATCCTGAAAATCCTTCATCTACTCCAATTGACAATATTGGTCACGGTACCCATGTGGGTGGTATTGCCTTAGGTGGTGATGGTTATAATGGTAATTTAAGGGATATTGGTGTTGCCCCGGGTGCAGAATTGATTGCCTGCACTGCTCAATACGGTGGTAGTCCTCATGACTGTTTTCAGTGGATTGCTGATTTAGTAAACACACCTTATGGCAACCTGGCTCCTGATGTGGTTAATTGTTCTTGGGGTTATTATAGCACAAATCTTGAATATTGGCAGGATATAAAAACACTCAGAAATTTAGGAATAATTACAGTTTTTTGCGGTGGTAATAATTGGATGCACCCTTATGTTTGGGCACCTGGTAATTATCCATTGACCATCGGTGTTGGTGCAACTGACATTAATGATAATAAGGCATCTTTCTCCTCTCCTGGTCCAGCACCAGATCAGAATCCCTGGAATGATGAAACATACTGGCCAAGGCCAGACTGGGACCTGATCAAACCCGATATTATGGCTCCCGGGACTGATTTTAATGAACCCGGGTCAGATGATGGCATTGTCTCGGCTGATTATCAGAATCCAAACGGCTATGTCAAAAAATACGGCACCTCGATGGCGACGCCTCATATCACCGGTGCAATTGCCCTGATGCAACAGGCTGCAATGGACTTATGGGGACATAAACTAAACTTCTATGACATCTATAACCTCTTGATTGAATCGGCAAATCCTGTGGGTCAGCCCGTGCCCAATAACTATTATGGCTGGGGAAGGCTTGATTGTAAATCTGCAATAGATAGTGTCCAGAATTTTGTGCAGAAATCTTCATCTTGCCGTGCCTTGAGTTATAATAATCAAAGGGTAATTGTCTATGATGAGAATAATGACCGACTCCATCTTGTCTATCAGACCGGTAAGGCCTTTTCCCGACCTGGTGCCTATATCAGATATACCACATCGGTTGATGATGGTCAGTCCTGGGATTACTGGGAGGAGAAGGTGGCTGATGGTGATTCACCCTGTCTGGCTGTAGATGCTCAGGGTAATCCCCATTGTCTATTCAGGGATGGTAATACGATAAGTTATGCCCGCCGGATAAACAATACCTGGGAAGGGCCATTTATTCTTTATGAAGATGATTTCGCCCTGGGTTTCAGTGTGCCTTCATTTTTGATCAATGGCAATACTGGTTATCTCGGTTTTGAGTTTCAGAATCAGTGGCTGACGAGTTATCTTGTGATTGGCACATTTGATATTACTGCCCAGAATCCAACGCTTCAGCATACCAATATTGATGCCTCAGACAGTTATCGTTTTGGTGCACCGGGTTTAGCGCTTGTTCAATATTATGGAGTTATTGTTACCTATACCCGCAAGATTAATGGAATTGAGGAGATATATTATCGATCCAGTCGTGATGATTGGCAGTCTTTGAATTTAGTCTCTAATAATGATGGTATTGTTTCAACTGCCCCCAGTCTATTTTCTACCGCATCAAAGGTCTGGTTTTTCTGGGAGGATGGTTCTCCTTCGGATATTTATTATCGTGTTTTGACGCCGTTTGGCTGGCAGAATAGTCCTGGGCCGGTTTATACCAGTTCCAATCCATCCTGTGCGCCTCGTGCCTTTTATAATTCTCTATGATATTCTTTATTCGGCCTATTATGGGAACTGGCAGGTGCCGGTTAATATCAGTAATAATTCATTGGTTGATTCAAGGATGCCGGATTTGAGTTATATACCCGCTGAGTATATTGAGGGTAAGATAGTTATTGTCTATACTGAGGGTAATGAGCACTGGGCGTATTGGGGTCCTTATCTGCCGATTTATCGGTTAAAGACCTATAGAACCACTTTGCCCTTTGGAGGTGGTGGTGCTCAGGCACGAGGCGAGGTGTCTTCAACTCGTTTCTATTTTAATATTCTGCCCAATCCTGCGGTTGGTTCAGTGACAATCAGATTTGGATTTCCTTGGAGCACTAAACTCAGTTTGGTGGTCTATGATGTTTCAGGTAAGAGGGTGAAGGAATTGATTAATAAAAAGGTTGATGCGGGTGAGCAAAAAATATTCTGGGATGGTAGGGATGAGAAAGGCGATTTAGTGAGGTGGTGTTAATAAAATAGTTGATGTTGGATGCATAAGGATAGTTAATCGTTATACGGCGTGGACAATAGTGCAGAAATATAGATGGATACTTGATTCTCGATGCTTGATTCTGGATATTTGAAAAACCATTAGTCATTGGAAAAGATTTAGTCATTGAGTTATTAAGTCATTGAAAAACCAGAGTAACCAGAATGGCATTTCGGAATTCGAATTTAAAAAAGAATGTCACCCTGAACTTGTTTCAGGGTCTAAATCTTTTCATCCAGAAAAACCAGAAAAACGAGAAAAACCAGACAAACCAAAAAATCAGAGATGCTGAAATAAATTCAGCATGACATTACTGTTGTCACCCTGAACTCGTTTTCAGGGTCTAAATCTTTTCAACCAGACAAACCATAGAGGCATTTCGGATTTCGAATTTCGGAATTGGAAGTTGGATTCTTGATACTCGATTCTTGATGCTGGATGAGAAAGACATTAGTCATTTAGTCATTATGTCATTGAAAAACCAGACCGATAACCGGCGGTTTTTTAATGACTCAGCGATTTCAGGTGGTCGTATCCAGAAGCCGGGATCGGTCTGACCTTTCCCCTATATGAAAGCCAGACCCCCTTGCCCTTTTCAACCCGTCCAATCTTGAATATCTTTATCCGTAGTGTTTTGGGCAGGTTATAGGCGGTAAAGAGCAGTTCAAAGTCTTCACCATTGGAGAGGATAAAATCTAATGGATCAATACCTTGTGAACCGCATAGCATCCCCACTTCAGGATGAATCGGGATATGGGCACCATCGATTATGACCTTTACCCTGCTGGACTCAGCAAGATGGTGGCTGTCTGTGGAAAGGCCATCAGATGTATCGATACAGGCGGTGGCGAATTTTTTGATTATCTTTGCGGCATCAAAACCGGGTTCAGGGAAAAGATGTTTGTTTACACTATCCGGGTATCTTTTTCTGGAGAGCCCCTGCTCCAGAACCCTCCTGCCGGTCTCAGCAAGACCGAGAAAGTTTGTAACATATAAGTCCTGTCCGGGCCTGGCACCACAGCGGAGCAGGGGTTTATTTGCCCTACCGATGACCGTAATGGTAAGGCCAAAAACCTGGCCTCGGACAATATCACCGCCCACAATGTCAAAGTTGTATCTTTTTCTCAGGGTCTGAAATCCACGATACAGTTCTTTGATATCTGACATTCCGGTTTCTGAAGATAGGCAAATTGCAATCAATGCTCCAACCGGCTTTGCCCCCATCGCTGCAAGGTCAGAAAGGCTTGCACTTAAGCAGTGGTAACCGATTGAATACATATCAAAGTATTCGAATCTGAAATGAATGTTTTCAAAAAAAGAGTCGGTTGATATTATTAAACCATTACGCAAAACTGTAGCGTCATCTCCGATGCCTCTCAGGATTTCTTTATTCTTTATTGGAAACTTCTTTTTTATGTAATTGATAATCTTATGTTCACTGATTCCTGACATATTCAGTTCTAAATGTGAAATTCAATTATATCACCATCAGCCAGGATATAACTTTTTTCAACCCGCTGACCTTTGTATCCACTGTCATTCCAGAGCCGGGCGAATTTTAGATTCTTTTTGAAATCTTTGTGGATATATTCAGCCGCTTCAATCACAGTGGTTCCCTTTTTAAATACTACCGGGTCCTTTTTGTCTATCGGATGGCCGATCTTTTTGGTATAGACCCTTATGATATTTAAGGCATCAAAGATTGTCTTTTTTAAATTCTCAAGTCTTATCATATCTTTTCCGGGCTCAATGATAATTCTATAATCGGTCTGATACTGCTGAAGAAAAGAATCGGTCTGCACCTGTGCATCACTCATTTCATATTTATTGAGAACAATTATCGCATCCTTGATATCACCGAATTCATTCTTTTTGATGAAGATGTTGCGTTCATTTATGATATCGTTTATCTGTTGAAAATCAGAGAAGGGGTCATTGGTGCAATCGAGGACAATAAGGAGTAAGTCGCCATTTCGGTAGAGTCCGAAGAGCCAGGGGGGTGCATCCTTATGCAGTGGTGGTGTATCAACAATCTGAATCTTTATATCTTCATACTCGAGCATACCGATCTGGGGTAGATTTGTGGTGAAAGGATAGCTCCCGACTTCGGCGCGGGCATTGGTAAGGGTGTTGAGCAGGGTCGATTTACCAGAATTCGGTAGGCCAACCAGAACCACCTGACCCGCACCCTGTTTTTCCACCTGAAACCAGGAACCGCCTGAACCTCCGGACCGTTTTCTCTTTTTTATCGCCTCCCGCAGTTTTGACATTTTGGTCTTGAGCTCGGCCTGAAGTTTCTCGGTTCCTTTGTGCTTGGGCACTACTGCAAGTAGCTGTTGGAGATAGACGAGCTTCTCCCTCGGTTCTTTGGCCTCCCGATATTTTTTTTCTATCTCAAAATATTGTGGAGGAAGATTTGCCGGCATTATATTTTTCTGGTTTTTAGTATTTCTCTCATCAGCTGTGCATTCTCCAGCATATGGTGATTGTTGTTGAAGAAGATGTAGATGTGCTTTGGCTTTTTTCTTATTATTCTTCTGGCGATTTCGGCCAATTCCCTTTTTGAATAGTTATGTCGATACCAGTCGGTCCGACCATGCATCCGCAGGTAGATATTCTTTGTGGTTTTGTAGATTTCCCTGCTGAACTGCGGGGCATCGATGGCAACCCAGGTGACACCCAACCCCTTTGCCCAGTCAATAATCTCTTTGTTGAACCAGGATTCGTTTCTCGGCTCCAGGGCAAATTTTTCAGAGACATTGGAGAATTTTATAAATCTTTCAAGTTTTTCAATTTT
>MUKB01000129.1 GCA_002049785.1 Caldifarciminota bacterium 4484_100 | reverse complement strand
ATCGTGGGCTACCTGGTCTTCTTTCCCTTGGGAATACTACTGAAATAAGTATCAGTGATCGATGAAACTGAAATCAAAAATATAGGGAGGGAATTCGGAATCGACCAGCTCCGGATTAGTTCACCTGCACCGTTTCCAGAAACTGCAAAAATAATTCAAGGGCTGAAAAGAAAAGGTTATTATTTAAGTAATGAATATCTCTTAAAGATAGACACCGAATACTTCTGTAATATAGAAACGCGATTCCCCTGGGCCAAATCCATAATCATTTGCGCCCTGGGATACCTCACAGATGAGAAACTGCCACAGTCCGGTAACGGCCCTTATGGCCTGATCGCCCGTTTCACCTGGCGTAATAACTACCTAATTCTAAAAAGAAAATTAAAAAAACTCGCACGATTTCTAAAAGAGAACTTCAATGCACAATGCCGAATCTTCTCAAACGGTCCGATCCCGGAAAAACCGATCGCCCAGCGCAGCGGCCTGGGATATTATGGCAAGAATGGGCTCATCATAAATCATAAATTCGGCTCCTGGATGGTTCTTGGAGAAATCGTCACCGACCTTGAATTGAAACCCGACCCTCCAATTGAAGATAACTGTGGGGAATGTAATAAATGTATTATTGCCTGTCCAACCCGGGCGATCATTAAACCCTATATCATCGATAGCACCCGCTGTATCCAGGCGCTCTCCGGATGGTACGGACCTGTGCCTGAACCAATCGCACGAGTCTGGGGAAATCGTCTTTATGGCTGTACTACCTGTCAGGATGTATGTCCAAAGAACAGCACGGTAAAACCGCATCCGCCTGAAAGTGAAATCGGATATGTAGGACCCGGTCTATCTCTATTAAAAATACTCAACTTCAGTGAAGACGAATTCCGTAGTAACTATGCAAAGAATCAGCTCACCGCCTCCTGGGTTGATTTCCGTGCGATAAAAAGGAATGCGCTCATCTGCCTCGGGAATACAAAGGACAAAGGGTTCCTACCTCTGCTCAAAAAATTTACAGACTCTTCTGACCCGGTTCTGGCACGAACCGCTCAGTGGGCGATCAAGAATTTAAATAATGGCTAAATTAAAAACGGCGCTCGAGAAACGGCAATACCTTTTTAACTTTACCCGGCGTCGTTTTGCAGCAACTTTCAGTTATAAATTTGCACGATTATTGCACTATCGGGCATCCCCTCCTGAAACGGTCAACATCTTTCCTACGGACCGATGTAATCTCAAATGCAGTATGTGTTTTGAAAAATTCCGCCATCCCAGAAAAGAGATAAACATCAGCCAATGGCGATCGATTATTGACCAGCTCACCCGATTCGCTCCAAGGATCCATCTCTCCGGTGGTGAGCCATTACTCTACCCTGAAATTGAGGAGCTACTCATTTATATTAACAAACGTAATCTATTTCTTGTGGTTACAACCAACGGAACATTCTTAAAAAAACTCGCATCAGTAATTACAGAGACCGTCAATCAGATAAACATCTCGATCGACGGCCCCCAAAAACTCCACGATCAGATTCGTGGAATTCCAGGAACCTTCGACCTCATTATTGAGGGCGTCAGAAAAATAAATGAAAAGAAAAATAGGTATCCGAGTATAAAGGTCCATTCAATGATAAACTTCGAAAGCCCTGAAACGATGTTCGATGTCCTGGAGATCGCCCGTTCGATAAATGCGGAGGGGGTAAAATTCCTGTTTCCTCTCTTCGTCGACGAGTCAGCAATAGAATTTCATCGAGAACAATTGAAAGGGATATTAAATCAAGACATAAACTACTGGCGTGGTGCAGACCGCGTGGCACCGGTATTTAAAAATCTTGACTCCATCCGCTCGATAATTAGAAAGCTCAAAGAAGAAAAAAGAATGGATATCGAGATATTTCCCAAATTTAATGACGAACAACTCCTGAAGTATTATAACCCCAGCGACAATTTCTCTTCAGTATATAGAGGTTCCTGCCGTGCGCCCTGGAATACCGCAACGATTCTACCTGATGGTGCTCTTGAATCCTGTCCTGACTATATCCTGGGTAATCTTCAGGAAGAGAAATTCCTCACCCTCTGGAACTGTAAAAAAATGAGGAACCTGCGGATGAGGATCAAAGAAAGAAGGTTCTTTTCCGTATGTCGGGGCTGCTGTTTTTTCTATTAAACATCATCCAAGTCAATCAAGCCCTGACTTCTCTGGTTTATCTGGTTTTTCTCGTTTGTCTGGTTTCTCTCGTTTTTCTGGTTGAAAAACATTTAGTCATTAAGTCATTGAGTCACTATGTCATTGTTAAAATCATTAAATCAGGAGATTCTGAACCAAACCCGCTTGACTAAAATTTATAAATTTATATAATCCACCTATGACTGAAAAGAAAGAGAAAAAAGAGAAAACGCTGGATAAGCCCATTAAATTGAAAGAATTAATTATGATGCACATCCTCTCATTTGAAACAAAGGCCTGGGCTTATATGGATTTTATCGCCCATCCAGAAACCCAGGAACATACAAAAGACCTGAAAGAGGCACGGATTGCAATCGATTCAATCGATGCCTTATTCAAAGTAATTGAACCTGAACTCGACTCCACCGAAAAGAAAGATATTCAGACAAGGCTGACCAATCTTCGTCTGAATTTCGCCAGGAAAGATTAAAGGTTGTTCCCTTTCAGGGCCTTCCAGCAAAGAATTTTGTCCAGGATAATTTGTCCAGGATAAGATATTTCCTTCCTGAACTTATATTTGCAACTTTCGTTTTCCTGATTTACCTCTATTCCCTCTGTCCTACAGTATATACAATCGACTCTGGCGAACTCGCCACGGTCAGCTTCTGCCTCGGTATCGCCCATCCTACTGGCTATCCATTATATACACTTATCTCATATCCCTTTGCCCATCTTTTTGCCGAACCGATAACCGGACTCAATCTCCTCTCCGCTCTCTTTTCAATCGCATCGGTGATTGTAATCTATGAAATAATAAAAAAACTCTTCAAAAGAGACACCGGAGCAATCATCATCACCTCGATATTCGCTTTTGCACCCATCGTCTGGCGCATCGCACTGACCAATGAGGTCTACCCCCTTACCCTTCTATTTTCAGTCCTGATCATCTATCTCCTTCAAAACTTAAGGACCGACCGACAGTTCTATCTATTAATGTATCTCATAGGCCTCGCCTTCACCAACCATATCATCATCTTCGCCCTTGCAATACCGGTACTTTTCTATATCCTCATTACACACAAACACACACCAAAAAAGATTTTCGCAGGGCTTATCTTTGGCTTCATCGGGTTGAGCCCTTATCTTTATCTCATCCTAAGAACCAATGCCGGGGCTGAAATCGCCTGGGGCGATACATATAATCTACAGAGGCTCTTCTGGCATATCACCGGCAAACAGTATCAGGTCTGGATGTTTTCCCTCTCTGGCAAAGAGATACTAAACAACTTCATAAATGCCTTGAGAATTATCTCAAGGAGCTTCCTGTTTGTCTTCATCCCGATTCCGATTCTGGGCTTCTATATTTTGTCCAAAGAGAAGAGAAAGGAATTCTGGCTTTTTTTGATTATTGTGCTCTGCAATTTCCTCTACGCGATAAATTATTCAATCCCTGATATCGAGTCGTATTATATCCCAGGATTTGTTGCTCTAATTGCTGTTTCTGCATACGGTCTGAAGTTGTTAACCCGATATATAAAACCCTATATTGCCGTGATTATTGCGGGGGTCTTTCCGCTCATAAACTACACATCCTGTACCTTACGGAATAACTACTTCGGTCTGGATTTTGGAAGGGGACACATCTTTCAACTTCCCAGAAGCGCCTTACTCATCAGCACATACTGGGATATCTACTCTCCGATAATGTATCTGAGAAAGGTGAAGGGGATGAGAGAGGACCTCATTGTTATCGATAAAGAACTTCTACGCCGAACCTGGTATATTAAATATCTCAAGAACGAATACCCGCAGTTTTACACACAGATAAAAGAAGAAGTTGAAGACTATCTTGTTGAATTGCGAAAATTTGAGTATGGACTCCCCTATGATCCTGTTTTGATTCAAAAAAAATTTATCAATCTATTGAATGCTATGACCGAGGCAGGTCTTGATAACGGTGTATTCTTTGCTGTCCCATTTCCTGATTATGACCTTGCCCAGGTTTTAAAACGATACAATGCCTTTCCCTGGGGTCTTGTCTACGAGATAAAAAAGGATACCGTGGGATATCGTCCATTTGACTTTAAAAAATTGAAGCTCAGAAAACCGTCCATAATAAATGACCCAAGGGTGAAATTCAATCTCGAGGTGGTTACGAGAATGGTGCAGCAAAATTATCGCTACCTCAATTCAGTAAAATAACTTTACACTATTGGCACCGCGCGCAATGTAAAGTTTAAATCGCAGTCTTGACTTTTATTTTTACATATCTATAATTTAAGATGAAGAAGGCGGTAGTTGCCCTGGGTGGAAATGCGATCGCCCAGACCGGCAAGGAAGATATCCATAAACAGTTCGCCAATACCAGAAAGGCATTGACGGGTATTGTTGAACTTATTCAGGAAGGTTATAATCTTGCCATCACCCATGGCAATGGACCTCAGGTTGGCAACGCCCTTTTACGGGTGGAGAGGACCGCCCATGACATTCCAGCCCTTCCCCTCGGGGTGATCGTCGCTGACACCGAAGGTGGAATGGGCTATATGATTGAACAGAGTCTGCAGAATAAACTGAAGCAGTTGGGTATCGAACGGGATGTTATTACCATTGTGACCCAGGTAATCGTTGATCCCAATGACCCTTCGATAATAAACCCCACAAAGTTTATCGGTCCTTTTTACACAAAAAAACAGGCAGAAAAACTTGCCCGGGTTTTCAACTGGGTGATAAAAGAGGATTCAGGAAAAGGATATCGACGAGTTGTGCCTTCGCCAAAGCCCATTAAGATTGTAAACCGCCGCATTATTCGAGAACTGGTTGATGAAGGAACCATCGTCATTGCTGCAGGTGGCGGTGGTATCCCGGTGTATGTCGAGAATGATGGAAGTCTGGAGGGCGTTGATGCAGTAATTGACAAAGACAGGGCCTCGGCTGTGCTCGCCCATGATATTCAGGCCCAAACCCTTTTGATCCTGACCAATGTCGAATATATATATCTAAATTATCAGAAATCGAACCAGCAACCGATAAAAGTCCTGACGGTTCGTGATGCAATAAAATATTTAAGAGAGGGACAATTCCCTCCAGGTAGTATGGGACCGAAAATTGAGGCGGCGATCAACTTTTTAGAAAAGGGTGGGAAGGAGGTTATTATTACATCCCTTGACCGGGCACGTGAAGCGCTCCTCGGTAATACCGGAACAAGAATTACCTTAGATTGAGGTTATGCAATCAGTGCATAGATTATTATCAGGACAATAATAATCACCACAAGATAGCCCACAACCTTTTCCTTGGGTGTCTCCATCATCACCGGAAGACCGAGATACAGGAGGTATAATCCGTAAAGCGAGATGAGAAAAACCAGAACCCCGAGTAATGGAAATATACGCAATATTCCGGCGATGAATGCCGGGGTATAGGCATACACCGCAAGTTTGAATGCGTTGGTCGAATTCTGTTGTGAACCGAATGAAGGTGCAAGGGCATTTATTACAATACCCTCGATATAGAGCCCGACAAGTGTAAGTATATATAACACAATTGCCCAGATCAGCACAAACCCGAAGAATATCCGAAAAGTTATTGCATAACCGAGCAGACCAAAGAATGCGGGAATCGCGGCCAGGGGAAT
>MUKB01000035.1 GCA_002049785.1 Caldifarciminota bacterium 4484_100 | reverse complement strand
CATGGCTTCTATCTCCAGGGTCTGGATATGGAACCCTATTTTGATTATGAAGGTTCCTATGCCTTGGACCAATCGGGTGTCCGCTACCATCTGAAGATTAAGGACCTGGGTAATAAGTTGGCCAAACCGGAAATCTGGCATTGACCAAGAGTGAATTTGGCGAACTTGTGGTGCTACACTGGTCTCCGGTGCAGTGGGATGAACCGTTAGAGCACTATACGGTTTATGTCTATTATCCGATTGTAGTGAAAGGAAGAGAGGTTAACCCGAATGATTACGGTTTCCGTACAGAACGGTTTATGAATGAAAAATATCTCCTCTCATATTTTGGACAGGAATATCAGGGAAGATACTGGTTTACGGTGCGAGTCCATAAAGAGGGTGTGGGAACAAGAGAGAAGGTGATGATTCAGCAGTATGTTCCGGCGCGGTATTTTGAGACGGCAAAGTTTGGTAAGCTGAGAATAAAACCAAGAACGAGACCACGTCGGACATTCCCGGTCGATCTGGTCTATATGATTATCTGCTTAGTGCCCTACCTATTCTATTCCAATCGTAAAGCGCGCAGACTGAAAGGTGCATACAGTGATGTGGCAAGTCTGAGATGGCTCAGGGATGATTGGGTTCCACCCCGGATTGAGGTCTCAAGTTTCAGGAAATCGGGCAAGGTTGCGAAGCTGGACCTTGTGGAGGCAGCGCTTTTTCTCGACTATCCAGTGAACAAGGTTTTGACCATTCTGACGAATAAACTGGCCGAACAGGGTGTGATTGAAATCATCAAGGGGCCACCCCTGAAGATAAAGATACTTTCTCGACCAGGTAGTCTAAGATACTATGAGCAGGCATTCTGTGATGCGGTGAAACCGGATAGTTCGCTTGACCAGGAAAGGCTGAAGTCACTGATTACTATGATAGTCCAGAAGATTTCTGCCAAGGCCTGGGATTGTGACCTCGAATCAACCAAAGCATACTACACAGAAAAGATAGGTTCACCTTCACCTGAAAGGTATATCGACGAAGAGTATAGAAATCCAGATTACTATGATTATCTGCGTGGATACCGATTTTCACGACTACATTATTATCGAGATTTAGAGCAGGGCTTTGTTGTTTATACTGCACCAATAAAAAATTATTCGGCATTTATCCATTCTGACGCCTGCCATTCCGCCTGCTATGTTCATACCGCGTGTCATGATGCCTGCCATTCCGCCTGTCACTCCGCCTGCCATTCTGCCTGTCACTCCGCCTGCCATTCCGCCTGTCATTCAGCCTGCGTAAGTGGTGGTGCACATTGATCGGAAATCAAAGGGTCTATAACCTGGATTGGGTTGATCGCTTTATTCAGGAGATTAAGCCGTTTGTCTATGTCCGCGAGCGAGATCGATTGTTAATCCTCGTGCCGAATCAGGTCTACAGATTGAATCAGAGTGGTGTGAGTATACTCCAATATCTATTGAAGGGTGGTTCTATCCGTCAACTACTTGATACGGTCGGGGATAGTGATGAACGCCGTTTAGAACTTCACTATTTCTTCTGCGATTTAAGGGCGGTTGTATGTGGATGTCTGCGTGAGACAGACCGGCGTGAGGCGGTATCATATTATGAATTTTCTGGCGCGCCCAATGAGTATCCTGTCCTTTCTGAAATCGCGGTCACCTACCGCTGTAATCTGAAATGCAGATTCTGTTATGTGGGAGATAGGGACTATCGCGAAATGAATACAAATGATGTAAAGAAGGTTATCTTTAAAATATTCAATGAAGCACAGGTACCATCGGTAAGTTTTACCGGGGGCGAGCCTCTTTTAAGAGATGATATTGCCGAACTCATTGATTATGCCGCTGGGATTGGAATGTGGACAAACCTCATCACCAATGGAACCCTTTTGAATGAGGGACTTGTGGAGAGTTTAAAGGGGTCGGGTCTGCGCAGTGCTCAGATGAGTATTGAAGGTTCCAATGCTGGTGTGCACGATGGGCTTACCGGTGTTCCCGGTTCATTTGATGCTACAGTCAACGGAATAAGATTACTGATGCAGGCCGGTATTTCTGTCCATACGAACACTACAGTATCGAGAGGAAATCTTTTGGACCTGATAAATATTGTTGGTCTCGTAGAAGAGTTAGGTTTGAAGAGATTTTCGATGAATCTCTTGATTCCCTGTGGTGCAGCGAATAAAGATAGAAAGTTATGGGTATCCTATGATGAAATTGGTGGATATGTCCTTGAGGTGAAGGAGCGGGCCGAGTCTCGAGGGATACAATTTCTCTGGTATTCACCGGTGCCCATCTGTAAATTCAATCCTATTGCATACGGCTTTGGAAATAAATCCTGTGCCGCAATCACCGGGCTTTTGAGTATCGACCCGGTTGGTAATATCATCCCCTGTTCATCCTGGCGTATGCCCGTAGGCAACCTTCTTAAAAAGAGTTTTCAAAGTATCTGGAATTCACCAATGCTCAGTTATTTCAAGCGTGCTGATTATGCACCTGCGCGGTGTCATCAATGTTCTTATTTTGATATCTGTAAGGGAGCCTGTCCTTTATACTGGAAGGTTCATAACCTTGAGGAATTGGATGGAAGAGCCTCGCGTCTATCTCATATTCGATAGAATCTCACCTCAACTGAGAGGGTTACTCTCGGCGCTTTTGATTGCCACCGCCTTCTTTTTACAACTCGATTCTAAGAATATACTTGTCGGTATTCCATTTATTGTTGGTTGTCTTGTTCTCAACCTTATGAAGGGTATCAGGATAAAACGGGTTACGGCCCAGAAATCGGAATGGCGTGAGGTAACACCAGCAAAGATCGAGCAGGTTATCGACCAGTGCCAGCGAATAAAAAAGTTTACCACTTTTGGTATTGGCGCGATAATAACATATATAATATTTATCTTTTTTTTACTCACATTCGGTTTCCCCTTATTAACATTACTGGCAATACCTTTTCCCCTCATTGCAACATTTTTTAACGCCTTTATTCTCTTCAGTGGATTGATATTCACGGGCCAGCGTCGGGCCTGGATGCCGGTCGGTCTGGATATCAAGGCCCGGATTGTTAAGAGGATGATGGAATCGCCGATATTGAGAGCCCCCTCATTAAAGGCAATCCCTTTTCTTGAAATAGGTATCCACAAGGATGGTTCGTTCCCTCAGGATGCCCGGATATTGATAAAATTTCTCGATGCACCTAAGGAATTCATTGGATTACAAGGGCAGATATCACTCAATACGGTCGGCGCAAGAAAATATCCCTATTTTTATGTGGTGATGATAGCACAGCCGGAATTTGGCCTCTTGAAGAAATTTAAGGCACCCTCGATTAAAAAATTGGTGATTGAAAAGAAGGGTGGGGGTGAAGTAGATGTGGTTGTGATTAGACAACATACCACAAAGAGGACAGGATACTACACGAATGAGGCCGTCCAGGATTATATTCTTGCTCAAGGCATCAGACTCTGTCGGTCTGTCCTTGAGCAGTCTAAATAGATGGAACGGCGGTTTTTTATTGGTGCAATAATCATAGTTCTCTTGATTACTTGCTTATCATTTCTTCCTTCCTTAAAAAATAATTTTGTAAATTGGGATGATGATATTCTTGTGGTCAAGAACCCTGACATAAGGCAGATTTCCTGGCCACAATTGAAGAAGGTCTTTACTTCGTATTATGCCGGAACATATATCCCTTTTACAATCCTCAGTTTCTCTGTAGAATACCAATTCTTCAAGTCTGAGCCATACATTTATCATTTCACTAACCTCATACTCCATCTTCTGAATTGTCTTATTGTCTTTCTAATAATTTTTGTCTTAACCAGGAATATTACAGTTTCTTTTATTACCGCTGTCTTATTTGGAATCCATCCGCTGAGGGTGGAATCGGTCGCCTGGGTAACCGAGCGTAAGGATGTGCTCTATGCCCTCTTTTTCCTCGGTTCACTCCTTTCTTACTTATATTATCTGCAGAGGAGAAAAATCTCTTACTATTATCTTTCACTGATATTATTTATCTTTTCATTTCTTGCCAAGGGGATGGCGATGACCTTGCCCTTTATTCTTCTGCTTGTTGATTGGTTCAGGGGGAGGCGATTTGATAAAAGATTGTTTCTGGAGAAGGTCCCATTTTTTGTAATTGCCGTAGTCTCGGGAATTATGGCGATAATCGCCCAGCAGACTTTAAGGGGTCATACATTTCCATTCTTGAAGAATATCCTCATTGCCATCTATGTCTTTATTTTTTATATATATAAAATTATCTTTCCGGTTCAGCTCTATGCCTTCTACCCGTTTCCTACAGGTATCACCAATAGACTACCACCCCCTTTTTTCATCACTCCGATTATTCTTGTTCTGCTCATCTGGGCGGTCGTCTATTCAAGGAGGTATACAAATAAGATTGCCTTTGGCGGACTATTTTTCGCAATTACAATCCTGCCCGTAACACAGTTGATTCCGGTGGCAGGACCCGAGATTGCGGCAAACCGTTATACCTATATTCCCTCAATCGGGATTCTCTTTATTGCTGCATATCTTTTATACCAATTGTTGCGAAATAGACTGGTCAGCATAAGGGTAATTACCCTTATGGGTTTTATTGCCGTTGCGGGCTATTTTTCAATCCGAACATATCATCGCTGTGGTATCTGGAAAGACAGTATTACACTGTGGAGTGAGGTGTTGAAAAATTTTCCGAAATCGCCGCATGCCTATAATCAGCGGGGGCTGGGCTATCTCGAAAGGGAAAGATACATCGAAGCGATCGATGATTTCACCCGTGCGATCAACATAAATCCCGATTTTGTAGGCTCATATAATAATCGAGGGATTGCTTATCGTGCGCTGGGCAGATATGGACTTGCCTATAATGATTTTTCTGATGCGGTGATGCTCGATTCGAACTTTGTCGATGCATACTATAACCGCGGTAACCTTTATATGAAGATAGGTGAGTATGATAGTGCCATTGATGACTATTCACGGGTGATTGGAATAAGGCCGGATTATTTTGATGCCTATATCAATCGTGGAAATGCCTACGGCCGAAAGGGTTCATATGAGCTGGCGATTGAAGACTACAATCGGGTGTTGGGGAGAGCACCGAATAATCGCCAGGCCCTTTATAACCGCGCGGTTGCTTATTACTATCTGGAGCGATATAAGGATGCACTCCGCGACCTTCAGGTGTTGAAGGATTTAGGATATTCTGTGGATAGAGATATTATTGAGATGCTCAAGAAGCATATTGATGGAAGTATAGAGTAGCTAAGACCTGCCTTGACATCACTGCCCCCTGGGCTATAATAACTTGTGCCCAGAATTGTCAAGACAAAAGGGTTCATACTGCACACCTTTCCATTCAAGGAATCGAGCCTCATCGTCTCGGTGTTGACCCGAAGTGCAGGTCGGATAAAGGTTCTGGCCAAGGGGGCAAGAAGACCAAAGAGTAAGTTCTGCGGCACGATGGAGCCTTTTAATCTTGATGAAATTATCTATTATAAACGGGAAACGAAAGAGATTTATACACTCAGTGATGCGGTTGTCCTGAACCACTTTGAGAAACTGCGGTGCGACCCGAAAAGGGTGAATGGCGCATCGGTCCTGTGTGAATTTTTTGAAAAATCCCTTGCCCTGGAACAACCCAGTTATTCTGCATTTTCCCTGATTAATGAATTTTTGAAGAGATTAGAAACTATCCCTCAACGTCTGATTAAACCCCTTGTTCTAATTTATCTACTGAAAGGTCTGCGTATCATCGGTTTTATGCCCCATCTGAAAAGCTGTGTGCGCTGTAAAGAGAAGATTGAGCCCGGTCCGCGGGTTCAGTTGAGTATCTCAGGCGGAGGTGTGGTCTGCTCCCGAGACTATGATGATACGGTTGTGTTTTTAAGCAATCAGGCATATCAGACATTGGTAAGGATATATAAAAATCAGGAGATTCAATTTTCTTTGAAGGTCTTTGATGAAATCGAAAAGTTTGTTACTCGATATCTTGGATACCATCTCAATCGTCTGGTGCTCAATTCATTAAAGTTTTTATGATAAAAAATAATATCCTGCTTACTGGACCTCCAAGGATTGGTAAGACCACAATAATTAAAAAGGTGATAGAAGCGGTCGATTTCAGATGTGCAGGGTTTTACACCCGGGAAATAAGGGACAGGAACAAGCGGGTTGGATTTATGCTTCAGACACTGGATAATAAAGAGTGTGTGCTTTCTCATATTACACAATCAGGGCCAAGGGTGGGCAAGTATGGGGTAGACCTTACTTGTATCGAACGGGTTGGAGTTTCAGCAATCGAAAAGGGGATCACCCATAAGAAAGGGTTGATTATCATCGATGAAATAGGAAAGATGGAACTCTTTTCCACGCGCTTTCGTTCAGTAGCACTGAAGGCCCTCGATTCTGAGATCCCGGTGTTGGGCACAATTCTCTTAAGACCTGAACCCTTCTGCGACCGGATTAAGGCCCGGGATGATGTTGAAATCATTGAGGTGACCTTCGCCAATCGGAATATCCTGCCCGAGGGGATTGTAGCTCGATTGACTTAGAAGCTGTATTTTACCCGAAAGTAGAGTTCATCATCGTTTTTTATCCGACCGAATTTTGTATTTTCACCACCCTGGATAAGTCTTACACCGATAGAAAGTTCGACATTGTCCATTGGATAGTAAGTTAATTCCGGAGTGTAGACAAGAGCAAGGTTCTGTTTCAGGTCTTTGTAGTCTTTTATCTCGAGACTGCTGTTGAGTGGGGAGAGTTTTAACCGGTCATTAAGGAATAGATATTCGGAGCCGAGAAATAGATAATCTTCTAAATTGGTTTTTCCGCGTTCACCAGTGAATCCATGGAGATACTGGAGATTGATATAGAGTCCGTTTCTGAATGTATAATCGAGACCGATGAGGTATCGGGCAAATAGTTTATTATCAAGAATGACCGAATCGATGACACCCATTCCCAGTTTAGAGAGGTCGATTGTCTGAACAATCCTTTCAGGAAAGCACAGGGCGAGTTCAAACCAGATACCGAGGTCACCCACCGCACCGGCAGCGTCCAACCCCGCAATCTGCATTCCGGGGTAGATAAGTTCGGTTTTCAAGTTAACCCTTCCAGTGATTGTATCCGGAGAGAATATGACCTTCTGGCTGATCGGCAGGTCATCCCTTCCATAGAGATAGCTGAGGCTGATGTCATACCCGAAGATGGTTCGACTGAGTTTGAGACCGAACTCGGAGCTTTTTTTCAGATTATTCTCAGGAAGTATTATGGAGTCGGTAATTTCACCGAGCTCAAGGCCTGAGGGTAGATTTATATCCGGCATAAGGGTTGATCTCCAATCACCTGCGGGAAGTATACCTGGTGTAAAGATAGGTATGAAGATAAGGTTCAGGGTGTAGTCACCAAGATAGATACCAGCCTGAATACCATCCGAGCTCAGATGTCGTCCAAAGTCCCAGATATCCTCTAAATCTTCTGGATTGATGTTATCAGTGGGGTTTATCTTATCTCCAGTTCCCCAGGCGATACGCTGACGCCCGATTCTGAGGTCGACATTTTTTAACAGAAATCCATATAGGTCGATGTATGCGGAACGGAGTTCCAGATCAAGGGGAATGAGTTTGTCCCGATTACCAAGGTCTGCACTGGTCTTAACTGCAGGAAATCCCAATGACCTGATCCAGAAATTTGTATAGAAATGGGCTCGGTTAAATGGTTTCAATTCTGCAGTGAGATTCAATCGGTATTCATGCCAGGAGAAGTCGTAGTCATTCACCAGTTGGAGACGATTGTCGGTCCGGAGATAACCGCTCCAGTCTATTTCTGCACCCCGGGCAAAGGAGATTAATCCAATGCTTATTATAAGGGTAATAAGTTGCTTCATTATTTATCTCCTTTATCTTCGTAGATATCTTTTGGTGAAGATATCATCAGAAAGTCCGGAATCGAATTTTACCTGCTTTAGAATTATTAGGGTTTTATGCCCGGACTTTAAGTTTTCCATCGTAGATTTTCGAGCGACCCAGTAACCATCAACCTTTTCAATTTCTTCGCGGGTTAAGATTTTGATTAATTTTCCAGTCTTATTGTAGTATTCAATGCGCGTGGGAAAAAATTTGTCCTTCAGAACCCAGATTTTCATGGATTTATATGCAGTTGAGACATTTTCTTTTGGTTTCAATTGTAGTATGTAGTGCTCTTCATCTTCTCCATTCAGTTCAGGCAGCCATTTTTCATTGTAGTTTATCGCCTCCATATCTTCGTAGGTCATATCGGTTCCAGCAAATCGGTTATTTTTTATGTGCCCTGCAATGCGCCTGATTTTTTGAAAGGCAGGAAGATATAGATACATTTTGCCACCGGGCAGGGAGAGGAATCCGATACCTTTCTGGTCGGCCGGAGACAGAAATTTGCTTAATCTCTTATTGCTTCCTTTCTGATACATCACAATTTCACGCACTCTTTCATCACCATTCTTGTCGATTAATTTCAATTCCATAATGAGCTTCTGATCCTTCGGTCCATTGATTACCATATCTACCCGGTCCATAATCTCCCGGGCGTTCGGTTTCTGCGCGGATGCAAAACCGGATAGAAGAATAATGGAACCGATGATTATTGTTATTAATTTTTTTTGCATTATTGTCTCCTTTTCTTGATTAAAATAATTACTGATGGCAGTATTAATAGGGCGCCGAGTCCGGCACCGAGCATTGTGATTGCCACCAGGATGCCAAAATTTTGTAGTGGTATTAACTGGGCAAATGTCAATGCCAGAAATCCGAGAATTACGGTGAAGTCGTTTATGAAAATTGCATTGCCTGTTGTATCAAGGGCCCGGGCCATTGCCTCTTTAGTATTCAGGCCTCTTTTCCTTTCCCGGGAGAAGCGGTTGAGCAGATGGATTGAGTAGTCGACGCCGATACCAATCGATATGCTACCGACAAGCACGGTGGCGATATCAAGGGGTATTTTTGTATAACCCATAAATCCGAATATCGCGGTCAGGGAAAAGGCGATGGGTAGAAGTCCAACCAATCCATAAAATGGGTTGTGCATCATCAAGATGAGAATGATAAATACCGCAATTATTGCGAGCAGCAGGCTTTGAAGCAGACTGACCTTGATACTCTGGTCGAGTTTACAATGGATTGGAGGCATACCGGTCAGGTAGAAATTGATGGAGGGGGTGTTCATATTCGCCAGATATTTATTGATTGCCAGGACGACCTGATGAACCCGCTGGGTCCTGAGCCCACTGGTCAGGGTGGCTTGAATCAGGGCCTCGGATTTGTCACTATTTATAAGAAGAGGTTGGACACCTTTGCCCGGTCTTGAGGAATTCTTCTGCCCTCACCCATCACTTCATTCATCCATTCAATGAGGTCGGCTACAGACTGGGTATTGTGGATATCAGGGAATGAATCGAGAAAGGTCTCTATCTTTTTCATTCTAATCAGGGTGCTGGGGGCTTCAATTTCGCCTTTCACCAGAATCTGAATCGGAGTTGAACCTCCGAATTTTTCCTGAATTACCATTTCAGTGCGTCTAAAATCGGTTTCTGGCCGGAAATAGTTGAGGATATCAACCTTCCTCTCAATCTCCGGAATACCGAGCCCTGCAGTCATCATAACCAGCAGACCTGCGACTGTAATTAATCTGTGTTCCTTCAATATCAGTCGTCCTGTTTTTAAGCCGAAACTTTTTTTCTTTTTTAAACCCCTGGGATTGGACCAGTAGATTAATGCCGGGATGAAGGTCAGCGAGATAATCAATGAGAAGAGAATCCCTAAACTACAGAAGATTCCAAACTGTTTGATTGCGGTGAGATATGAACCGAAGATGAATGAGATAAAACCGAGAATGGTTGTTGCACCTGCGAGTATTACCGGAATACCGACATTGGTGAGTGCTGTAACTGCACCTTTCAACCTATCTTTTGAATATTTTAGTTCTTGAAAATGGGTGACTACATGGATGCTGTAGGCACTGCCGACTGCAAAGAGGACAACCGGGATGATGTCTGAGATGATTGTGATGGGGACTTTTAACATAGCCATTATCCCCAATGTCCAGATGGTGCTGAGTGAAACCGAGAGAAGCGGTAGAATGACTCCTGGAATGTTCTGGAATCCGATACCCAGGGTAATGAGAATAAATAGAAACACCAGGGGAATTAGAAACTTCAGGTCATGGATTATCATATCGCTGATACCCAAAAGTAGAAACGGTTGACCACCATAATAGACATTCTCTCTCATATTGAGTTGCTGAACCACCTTTTTTAGATTACGGGCGATCTCAATCTGGTTTCCATTGCGATTTAATCGACAGATAATTATCGTCTCTTTACCATCACGGGAGATTATATTCCCTTGATACATATCCCGGGAAAGGGTGTATTGTTTGAGGGCGGCGAGCTCCTGAGCGGTTTCAGGTAGATTGTCCGGGTCGATGAGCGGGCCAATCTCAAGGCCTTCATCACTGGCCTCGATATTCAGAATATTGGTCAGACTTGTGACCGATTGCACTCCATCCAGGCCTTGAATTTTTTCAGTCAGTTCGGCAATCTGTTTGAGGGTCTGGTGATTGAATATATCATCGGCTTCAAGTACAATCATTGCCATCATATTACCACCGAAAAGGTCGCCAACATAATCGAAATTTTTTACCAGAGGGTCGTCTTCAGGCATATAGGACATAATATCGGGGTTGATTTTGAGATTTTTGAGAGAATACCCGAGAAACAGCGTGATGACTATGGTTCCAATGACAATCAATTTGTGGACCTTGAGCACAAATCGTGCGGCTCCGGAGAGTATTGATTTGTGGACTAATTGACTATTTGGGTTTTTTGTTCGAATTGCCATAAAAAATTTTTTATCTCTTTTGCATACCATTGAACAGCAGGTCGAACAGGGTATCAATATTCCGATTGAGTCGCCTGATATCTTTCTCCGTAGCCCAGTAGTATTCAAGCCCTTTCATTCCGACCACAATGGTGAATGCGGTGAGATCGAGGTCATCGATTTCAAATATGCCCTGGTCAATGCCCTGCTTCAATATTTTCTTTATCGTTTCAATCTCAAAGTTATCATATTGACTTCTCAGGTTCTGGATGAATTTGTAGTTTTCTAAGTATTCGTCCTGAAATGCATTATAGATATTTGCCAGCCGATTCAGTGCCTTCATTCTCGTTTTGACATAGGCCCGGAGTTTATCAGTGGGTAGTTCTTCCTTAGCGATGGCGTTCAGAACCGCTGATGTCAGGATATTGCCTTCTTTTTCCACGACTGCCTTGAAGATATCCTCTTTACTGGAAAAATAATGGTAGAGTGAGCTCTTTGCCTTGTTGGTCGCCTTTGCAATATCATCCATTGTAGTCTTGCGATATCCATACCGGGCAAAAATCCTAACTCCCGCCTCGATGATCTGGTTTCGAACTTCATTATCCATTTCAGGCATTATCTACCTCCTTAAAATTTTCGACTAAATTGGTCAAATGTTCCATCGTCTAATTATATTCAAAATCTGCTGATTGTCAAGGGTTCTGATGGAGAGGTTCGGTCATTCCAGAACCTCTTCAATAATTCCGCCACCGAGTACAAGGTCATTTTGATAAAAGACCACAGATTGTCCCGGGGTGATGGCCCATTGGGGTTGTTTGAAAACAACCTTTATCTTTCCGTTTTTCAAGGATGAGACCTGTGCCTCAGCAAGGGGTGCAGTATATCTTGTCTTTGCCTGAACAATTTTCTTTTTTTTGAATCGGTCAAATGGGATGAGATTTATATCCCCGGCAATAAATTGTGATTTGTAGAGGTCTTTTTTTTCTCCAACATATATCGCATTTTTTTCAGGGTCAATTTTCAGGACATAATAAGGAAATTTATGGCTGATACCGATACCCCGACGCTGGCCTAAGGTATAAAAGAAGATCCCTTTATGCTCTCCAATTATCTTACCTTTCTTATTGATTATTGGGCCAGGTCTTTGTGGCAGATTCTTTTTAAGAAATGTGGCACAGTCAGTATCTGGAAGAAAACAGACATCCTGGCTCTTTCTTCGCCGGGCAGTGGGTAAGTTAAAGCTCTGGGCAATTTTACGAACATCTTTTTTTGTATATACACCCAGAGGAAGGATTGTTCGTGAAAGTTGTTTCTGGGTAAGGCGATACAAAAAATAGGACTGTTCATTTTTATCCCTGCCCCTTTTTAAAAAATATCTATTATTCACTTTTTCAATTATTGCATAATGGCCCGTGGCGATGCGTTCAAATCCGAGTTCCAATGCCTTATTGAGAAAGAGTTCAAATTTTATGTAGCGGTTGCACAGAACGCAGGGGTTTGGGGTGCGTCCATCTTTATATTCCTGGATAAAGTAGTCGATTATGGTCTTCTCATACTGGGGCGTGAAGTCAAAACGATGAAATGGAATGCCAATCTTCTCTGCTGCCTCTCGGGCAAATTCAATATCTTCATCTGTAACACCCCTGAAGACCATTATTGCGGATTCGACTTCATAGCCTTCTTTTTTTAAAATTGCAGCGGTAGTTGAGGAGTCAACCCCACCACTCAGTGCAGCGAGAATCCGCATCAGACCTTTTATGTTATTTTTCCATCGGAATCTTGATACCCTTTTTCCGGGCTATTTCAATCGCCTTCTGATATCCGGCATCGTAGTGTCGGGCAATACCGATTCCCGGGTCATTGGTCAGAACCCGTTCAATCCTTGAGTCCATATCCTCGGTTCCGTCGCAGACAAGGACCTGGCCCGCATGGATTGAATAACCGATACCTACGCCACCACCATGATGGATTGATATCCAGGAGGCGCCTGAAGCGGTATTGAGCAGACCATTCAGGATGGGCCAGTCAGCAATGGCATCAGACCCATCAAGCATCCCTTCGGTTTCACGATATGGTGAGGCAACCGAACCGGTATCAAGGTGGTCCCGGCCGATAACTACCGGTGCCTTCAATTCACTTCAAACCCAGCTTATCCCTTTCTCCATAGCCGAGCCACATAATCCTTGCGGGTAGACCCTGAAATGGTATCTTTTTCTGGGCAAGCTCAATCCATCTTCGGATTGCCGGGTCATCACCGAACATCTTTAAGACCTCTTTATCAGTTTTATAGATATCTTCTTTATCTCCGGAAAGGGCAGCCCATCTGAAAGGACCTTTACCCTCGCAGAAGAGTGGCCTGATATATTCTGGAACAAATCCCGGTATCACGAATGGATTTTCAACCCCGGCACGTTTTGCCTGACCCCGAATATTATTGCCGTAATCAAATGCAACTGCACCTCTCTTCTGCATTTCAAGCATCGCCTCCATCTGCCGGGCAATCGATTCTAATGCCCGTTTTTTATATTCTTCAGGGTTTGTGCTACGCAGGTGAAGGGCTTGTTCTAAGCTCATACCTCCGGGCACATAGCCGTTCAGTTCATCGTGGGCAGATGTCTGGTCAGTAAGAACATCTGGGATTATTCCCCGGCGCACAAGTTCAGGTTCGATATCCGAGGTGTTTCCCACCAGACCTACGGAGAGCGGCTTTTTCTGTTTTACTGCATCGAATACAAGTTTTAAGGCCTGGTCAAGGTCATCGACCATTATATCACAGAAACCCTGGTCAATGCGTCTCTTGATGCGGGCAGGATCGACCTCAATATCAAGGAGCACACCTTCATTCATTGTTACCGCAAGGGGCTGGGCACCACTCATCGCACCCATTCCACCGGTCAGAACCCATTTGCCTTTCAGGGTTCCGCCAAAGTGTTTCTTGGCACAGACAGCAAGGGTTTCATAGGTTCCCTGGATAATACCCTGGGTTCCGATGTAAATCCAGGAGCCCGCAGTCATCTGGCCATACATTATCAATCCTAATGCCTCAAGTTTTCTGAAGTAATCCCAGTTTGCCCAGGCAGGAACCAACAATGAATTGGCAATCAAGACCCTGGGTGCATATTCAAATGTTTTGAAGACCCCGACCGGCTTACCTGACTGAATCAGCAGGGTTTCGTCGTTCTCAAGTTCCCTTAGCGATTTTACGATTGCACGATAGCATTCCCAGTTTCTTGCAGCCCTACCACTGCCTCCATAGACAATCAGCTCCTCAGGTCTTTCCGCAACATCAGGGTCTAAATTATTTTGAAGCATTCTCAGGGCAGCTTCTTGTTGCCACCCTTTACAGGTAATTTCTGTTCCGCGTGGGGCTGAGATCGGTTTGTAGACATAATCCTTCATCGTTTTGGTCTTTTTCATTAAACCTCCTTGTTCTATTTTAGCAATAAATTGAGGATAGTCAAGACAGACCTGGTCAAGTTTTTGAATGTAGTATTTGCATTATCCAGAACATCCTGAATTATGTTCTGGCCTGAGATTAATTGAAAAGCTGTCAGAATGATATGATGATAATGGTTGAAATTATAGTTGTATTTATTTGGAATAATGCACGGAACAATTCTAATTTTCGTATCTTTGCAATTGCTGAGATATGAAAATGGAAAAGAAAATTTTTCAGGACCGGGGTAAGAGGATATTGTAGAAATAGAAAATTCTCTGTTTGCATTGTATAAGGTAAGAATTTTCCGCTGCCTTGACTTATTTGCAAATCTGTATATAATTCGTTTGATGAAACGTCTTTTGACACTAAATTTTTTGATACTATTCTTATGTTGCGGGACAGCACCGCACGAGAAGGCATTGAAAATCCTTAATGCGGGAATCAAGGACAGTTCAGTTGTAATTCAGGTCAATGCAGCAAAAGGGCTTCAAGAGATCGGTGACAGCAGGGGTATTGAGTTACTCTATAAGATATTACGGGGTGATGATACCGATGGCATTGTTGCAGCACTGGGTGCACTTTATGAACTGCGGGAAGAGAGACTTTCACCCTTGGTGGTGAACCTGATCAAAAATTCTGACCCCCTGGTTCGGACCGAGGCATATCGGGTGATTGCTGAACTTTCTCAACCTGAAGTAAAAAAGATTCTTATTGATGGAACCAAGGATCGGATTGTGCGGATCAGAAGAATCGCATATCGAGGCCTGGCACAGTTCAAGGATAAAACAGTGCTCCAGCCTGGTCTCCGGGACCCTGACCCGATAGTCCGGATTGAATCTGCACGGTCTTTAGGACTTTGCGGAGAAAAGGGGATGGAGAATTTTATAAGAAATGAGTTAAAATTGAAAAATCCTGAGGTCTGGGCGCAGGGTGTGCTTGCCCTTGCTGAATTGCGCGATACCTCAGCCCTCGATTTTATTAAAAAACTTCTTGTTGAGACGCCCTGGGATTTAAAAATCACTGCATGTGAGGCACTTCTGATCCTTAATGACCGTTCTGGAATCGATATTTTAAAGCAGGGTCTTGAGTCTGAAGACCCATTTGTTCGTATCAAGACAGTGGGTGTATTGAAGAGATTTTTAATCTCTGAGCTTTTTGAACCGCTGAAAGAGGCAACAAAGGACGAGTATATTAATGTCTCAATCACGGCAATCGAAGCATTGGCACGTTATCGTCAGAAAGAATGCAAGAATTTATTTGCCAAACTTATGGATGCACCCAATCCCTTGGTGAAGATTGCTGCGGCTACAGCCTATCTCAGGGAAGAATAATGGGTTTGAGATTATTCAATACCCTTTCCAGCCGATTAGAGGATTTTACACCCCTGAATGATAATAAAGTAGGTATCTACACCTGTGGTATGACAGTCCAGGGACCTCCCCATATTGGACATATCCGTGCAGCATTAAATCGTGATGTGCTGGTGCGCTGGCTTCGATATCTGGGTTATGAGGTTATAAGTGTAGAGAATTTTACTGATGTCGATGATAAGATTATTCAGAAACAGAAAGAGTATAAATTGGATTGGCGGATAATCGCCCAGGGGAATATTGAGAAATATCTCTGGGCCTGTGACCAGCTGAATATTGAAAGGGCAACGGTCTATCCCAGGGCATCGCAGCATATTGAAGAGATAATTGATCTGGTTCAGTCTCTTGTTGACAAGGGGTATGCTTATGAAAGTGAAGGTGATGTCTATTATCGGGTGAGAAATTTTCCCCGGTATGGCCGACTTTCAAAGAAGAGTATTGATGAACTTGTATCCGGGGCGCGTATAGAACCGACTGAGCATAAGAAGGATCCGCTGGATTTTGCGGTCTGGAAATCGGCAAAATCGGGTGAGCCTTACTGGCTCAGCCCCTGGGGAAAGGGGAGACCTGGCTGGCATATTGAGTGTTCTGCGATGTCGATGCACTATCTGGGTGAAACATTTGATATCCACACAGGTGGTGAGGATTTGATATTCCCCCATCATGAGAATGAGATCGCCCAGTCCGAGGCTGCGACAGGTAAGCAGTTTGTGCGCTACTGGCTCCACACTGGTTGGGTGACACTCGGGGGCGAGAAGATGGCGAAGTCTACAGGACATTTTCTTCTTATTGAGGACCTATTAAAAGAGTATCGCCCGAATGTGGTAAGATTATATCTTTTAAAGACCCATTATCGCAATCAGATTGAATTTTCACGGGAGAGATTGAATGAGGCAAGGTCTGCATATTTAAGAATCCAGACTTATCTTCATAGTTTTAAGGAACTGGGTGATATTGAAAAACCTCTGATGCTTGAAGAGTTCACTCAGGCGATGAATGACGACCTCAATACCTCCAGGGCATTGGGGATTATCTATGAACTGATAAAAAAGGGTTATGAAGAAAATGATATTGATATTGCCCGAAGTGTAAAGTATTATTTGAGGACATTGGGGTTCAAGGATGAGATACCAGAGCCGCCGTTCGAATCGGTTATGATTATTATCAAAGAGGTTATGGAGAGATTGAAAACAGAAGGCAGAACAGAGATTCTGGACAAGGTCAAAGATGGGTTTCTGAGGATATTCGAGGATGTCAATCAGATGAAAGATGTATTTCCGGGTGTGGTTGGTCTGATTCTGGATGTGAGGAATATGCTTAGAAAGGAGAAGGAATATTCATTTGCCGATTATATCAGGTCACGGCTTGCCGATGCCGGCATTCAGATTCAGGATATCAATATTAATTCGAGCACCTATCGATTGGAGGTGCGATGATCAATGCTACCCAGATTAGAAGGGGTATGCTTATTAAACTCGATGGCATACCCTATGTTGTTCTGAATGCAACACATATTACACCGGGTAAAGGCCGTGCATATATGCAATGTGTCATAAGAAATCTCCAGACCGGGCTTTCCCGGGATGTAAGATTCCGTTCTAATGATCGGGTTGAGGAAGCTGAGGTTGATGAGGTTGATATGGAGTATATCTACAATGCAGATAATATCTACTATTTTATGGACCTCGAGTCTTATGAACAGATTCCCTTAGATGCAGAACTTATCGGCGAGTCGGCGAAATTTCTCCAGCCGAATATCAGGGTGAGGGTCAGGTTTTATGAAGGAAAGCCGTTGGGTATTATTCTACCCAAGTATGTAGTCTTGAAGGTTCTGGAGACCCAGGCCTATATCAAGGATGCGACCGCCCAGGCACAGATGAAGCCGGCTTTGCTTGAAGGTGGTCATAACTGCCAGGTTCCACCCTTTGTTGAGGTTGGAGATTTAATCAAGGTGAATACTGAGACTGGAGAATATGTTGAGCGTGTGTAGTATGTTATTAAAATTTTTGTCAATAAAGTCTTTCGGTTCCAAAAGGAGGTTTTATGGCCGGTGATTTACAGGAAGAGATTAAAAGCATTGCTGAGAAGATTCCAGGTTGTCGTTATGTCAGTCTTGTTGGATATGATGGCATAACCGTAACCCAACATATTGTTGAAGCCAATTTTGATGTCAGCCTTTATGATGCAGAGGTCTCTTCGATTATGCTGGCATCAAAGGAGGTTCGGGAGAGCCTTGAATTGGGTCACGAAAAGGAACTCATCTGGTTGACCGAGAATTCTTTTTTTATAATCCATCCGGTGAGTGAAGAATATTTTATTTATGCCTGCCTCAAATCCTCAGATTCAAATCCCGGGGTTGCGAGGATTACTCTGAATAAGGCAAAGCCGGTAATTAAGAAAATTATCTATCCAGATTCCGCTTCTTAGCTAATATTGCTTACAAACAATTGTGTATAGAACAGCACTCATTTGAGTAAAAGAGGTATTTGACAATTATGGGAGGATAGATAAGGAACTTAGGCTTTAAGATCCTGGGTGCCTTAGTATCAGGTATTTTATTCCAGACCTTAACCGAACTTCAACTTCACATTCTTCTATTTATCTGCGTATTTATTCTGGTGTTATGTTTCTGGAGAAAGGAGTTTCTCTTTTTTCTTTTGGGATTGTTGAGTGCCATCAATACCAGTTTGAACAGACCGGTTGAACTTCCTGATATAAAGAGGGATATTAAATTTTCCGGTGTCGTTACAGGCGAGGAGTGTTATCCTGATTTTAAAAAACTTTTTATCGATATTGATAAAATCTTGTTAAAGAATGATACAGTTGATTATAATATTCCAGTTGAATTTTTTTCTTATTATCAGGAGAAGACACTCTTGGGTAGAAGGGTAATCATCAGGGGCAGGATTAGAGATAATCGGGCTTCGGGTTTTCGGAATATTATGGTTGGTTCGATTGTCGGATCATATCCTGACGATAATTTTTTAAGTCGGGTGTTCTATCATATCAGAAACTATATTGAAACCCTGTTTAAAAAACTCTTTTCACCACAGAATTATGATATCGCTACGGGATTTATTCTCGGTGGAAGCAGCCGTCTGGCCAAATCGATGAAGGACATCTTCCGAAGTGCAGGGGTGCTCCATATTCTGGCAGTATCCGGGCTCCATATCGGTTTCGTTATAGTCTTTTTGAGCAGTCTGCTCATCTTTATTCCGATCGATAATAGAATAAAATTTTTGATTATTATGGTTGGACTCTTTGTCTATGCAGGAATTACAGGATTTCGTCCCAGTGTCTGCCGGGCCGGGATAATGGCCTTCCTTTTTGGTCTGGGATTGGTTCTGCAACGAAATGTAGAACCCCTGCACATCATTAATATCACCGCGATCGCCTTTCTTCTAGTAAATCCTTTGTTGTTCTTTGATGTTGGAACCGAACTCTCTTTTGCTGCAGTATATGGTATCCTCATCCTCTATCCGCAATTTGAAGAATTCTTTCTTACGAAGTTTAAAAAACGGTTTATCAAAACGATAATGACCCTGATGG
>MUKB01000034.1 GCA_002049785.1 Caldifarciminota bacterium 4484_100 | reverse complement strand
GTTCGCAGTGATGTTGAAGGCGGACTTTCACTCGCCGATGCATTGAGACGCCAGCCCAAGGTATTTGATAACCTCTATGTCAATATGGTTGAATCAGGCGAGACCGGTGGTGCCCTTGATGTTATTCTGGTAAGATTGGCAAACTACTTAGAGAAGACCGCAGCCCTGATTCGTAAGATCCGTGGCGCAATGATTTACCCGATAATAATCTTAATCGTTGCTGTAGGAGCAATCTCGATCCTTCTCCTCTTTGTGATTCCGGTCTTTGCCAAAATGTTCCACGGTGTTGGTGCAGAACTGCCAGCTATGACCAGATTTGTTATGACACTATCCGACCTGATGAAGGTCTGGGCCGTACCCCTGCTTATCATATTCATCGCCCTGTTCACAATCATCCGCAGGTGGCACAAGACAGAATCCGGTGCAAAGACCCTTGATCCTTTGATGCTGAAATTACCGGTATTTGGGGATCTGATCAGAAAACAGTCCATTGCTCGTTTTTCACGTACCCTCTCGACCCTGCTCTCCAGCGGAGTTCCAATCATCGACGCATTAGAAATCACGGCAAAGAGTGCTGGTAACTGGGTTGTTGAGGATGCAATCCTCCGTGCCCGAACATCGATCAAGGGTGGTGAAAATATTGCTGACCCCTTGAGCAAAACCGCTGTCTTCCCACCTATGGTCACCCAGATGATTGCGATCGGCGAGGCATCAGGCGGACTCGACGAAATGCTCTCCAAGGTAGCAGACTTCTACGATGCTGAAGTTGACCAGGCGGTTGAGAACCTTACCAGTGCCCTGGAGCCGATAATAATGGTCTTTTTGGGAGGTATTGTCGGCTTTCTGGTAATCTCAATGTATCTGCCGATCTTCCAGCTGGCCGGAACAATCCGCTAATTCGTAAGGGGTCAGGCTTTTTTAAAAAACCGGGTAGGATGATAAAGGCTTGATGATTTATCCTGACCGGTTCAGTAAACTTACTGAACTCATCATCCTCCACCCCTTGGTTGTTGCCTTTATCCTACTCAGTTCATACCCTGTATTTCATACAATCCCCCTGCCATTCTGGTTTATTATCCTCACCTCATTTACGATTGCTGTAATATTACTATTTCTCCATAAGTGGCTATCAGAAAAACTGATCCTCTACATCCTCTTCTTTTCTGACCTCCCAATCATTTGTGCAATGGTCCACCACTCAGGTGGGATTGAAAGTATGTTCCCCCTTCTCTTTATCCTCGTCATAATCCTATCCTCAATGTATCTATTCAGAACCGGCGCCTATTTAATCGGCCTCAGTTCTGCACTCCTCTACTTTGCCCTGATTATGTATGAAACCAAGGGGACCGGTCTGAATATGCAGATTGTAATGTACCGTTTTTACATATTCGCCTTACTCTTTATGTTTACGGCAATTTTAAGTGGTGCATTATCGACTCAGTATCAAAAGGGTGCCGAGGAAGCAAGACAACTGAGATTGACCACCGAGGAGATAATAAAGAACCTGCCATCAGGAATTATTACGGTGAACCGCAACGGTGACATCATCTATACAAATATTCCTGAAGGTAAACTGCGGACAATAGTACACCTCCACCTGGCCCGATTTTTGGAAACACCAAAGACACCGACCTCAATTGAATTACGGGTCTCAAAACGCTACTATGTCCTTTCCTGTGCCCGCATATATAACTCCCAGGCCGGATTAGGCATTCTTCAGGACCTCACCGATCTCAGAAAACTTGAAGAAAAATCGAGGATCGCTGAACAGACCAGATTACTTGCCGAACTTGGAGGTTCACTCGCCCATGAAATCAGAAATCCCCTCTCATCAATCCGAGGTGCACTTGAGGTAATCAACGAATCAGTCCGGCGTGGAAAAGTTACTCCGTTCATTAATATGGCTCTGAATGAAACAATTCGTCTCAATGAAATCGTTACTGACTTTTTGAATTTCGCCCAGTTCACACCCACAAAGAGAAATCGCCATCATATCGTCGAAATCATAAACGAAGCGGTGATTTCAATGATGCAGCGCAGGGACAATAAAAAAAATGTCCAGATAAAACGCAAGGATGGAGATTTCTATTGTTTTGTAGACCTTAATAAACTGAAGTCGGCAATCGTCAACATCCTGGATAATGCCTTTGAGGTGAGCAAGGATGGCCAGGTGATAGAAATAGAATCATTCACCCGCGACAATGTCGCGGTTATAACAATCCGTGATTATGGACCCGGGATACGACAAAAGGAGCTCAAAAAGATTTTCTCACCGTTTTATACCACGAAAAAGGGTGGAACCGGGCTTGGTCTTGCAATCGCACGAAATATCGTTGAAGCACACGGTGGTAAGATTACGGTCGAAAGTAAGTTGGGTGAGGGAAGTAAATTCATACTCAGCCTACCCCTTTCCCAGAAAGGCTGATCCCTAAATAATGCATAATGTAAAACTACTCATTGAGTATGATGGCACCAATTTTTATGGCTGGCAAATTCAACCCGGTCTAAGAACAGTTCAGGGTGAGCTTGAAAAAGTCATAAAAAAAATCACCAACGCACCGACCAAATTGATTGGAGCAGGAAGAACCGACCAGGGTGTACATGCCCTGGGCCAGGTTGCAAATTTCCAAGCCCGGATTAATTTATCTCCGGAAAAACTCAGACAGGCGATCAACTCACTCACACCAGATGATATCTATATCAAGAAAATAGAATTCGTAGAGGAACAGTTCAATAGTAGATATTCCGCACGGTCCAAGATCTACCGGTATCACATAACCTTTATCCCCTCTCCATTTAAGATAAGATATAATTGGTATGTAAACTATCAACTTAATATCGAAAAGATGAAACAGGCCTTAAATTATTTAATCGGTGAACACGACTATAAGAATTTTTCTATATCGAACGGACCTGAGAATACAACCTGCCGTATAATGAAGGCAAGCTTGACAGATATACCAGATGGGGTTATAATAGAATTTGAGGGTAATAGATTCCTGAGGAGGATGGTGCGTGGAATGGTTGGTTTTCTTGTCGACCTCGGCCGGGGAAGGTTCAATGTTCAAGAACCCGCAGAGGTCTGGCATATACCAGGGCTATATTTTGCTCCACCTCAGGGTCTATTCCTGATGAAGGTGAAATATTGAAATCAAAGGGGGCCTTATATGAAATTATACCTTGATACGGCAAATCTTCAAGAAATTAAGGAGATCGCTCAATGGGGAGTTCTGGATGGTGTGACCACCAATCCCACCCTCATCTCTCGGGAAGAAGGTGACTATCGTAAAATCCTGAAAGAAATCTGTGATGTTGTTAAGGGTCCGGTCAGTGGCGAGGTACTCAGTCTGAAAAGTGATGAAATGGTAGCAGAAGCCCGAGAGCTGAGTAAAATCAGTGAACATATCGTTGTCAAAATCCCCTGCACGGTTGATGGACTGAAGGCAACACGGATACTTTCTCAAGAAGGTATCAGGGTGAATATGACACTCATCTTTTCTGCAAACCAGGCGATCCTTGCAGCAAAGGCAGGGGCTTCATTCATCAGCCCATTTGTGGGAAGGCTTGATGATATTGCAAATCCCGGAATCGAGGTAATAAAGGACATCCTCGAAATCTTAAATAATTATGACTTCTCCAGCCAATTGATATTCGCATCGGTCCGTCATCCTGAACATGTCAGGCAGGCCGCAATCCTCGGCACCCACATTGTAACGATGCCCTACCGCGTCTTCTCTCTAATGATAAAGCATCCCCTTACTGACATCGGCATTGAAAGATTTCTGAATGACTGGAAAAAACGATGATTAAAAGGGATTTAACCTTTATCGCCATCGGCATAATAATCACATTCCTGGGTCTGCAACTCTATAATAAAGTGCATTCAGAACCGGTAACACATACTGCTACGATCAAAAAACTGAACGACGAAGTCTCTAATCAGAGAGCAAACGCCATTGTACAGGCAGCACAAAAGGTGAGTCCAGCCGTAGTTTCCATTACTGTAATTCAAACAACGACCGTTACTACCACACCATTCCTCTCACCATTCAGCGATAAGTTCTTCCGTGACTTCTTCCGCGATTTTTTTCCCGAATACTATTACAAAAAAAAGATAAAAAGCTTGGGCACCGGCGTGCTCATCTCGGCGGATGGTTATATTCTGACCAACGAACATGTCATCACCAATGCCCAGGAACTGCATATCACCCTTCCCGACGCACGAGAATTTAAGGGACATATCATTGCCACAGATCGGGTCCATGACCTTGCCCTGATCAAGATCGACGCCCGCAATCTACCCTATGCAGAACTCGGTAATTCTGATGACCTTATGATCGGTGAATGGGTGATCGCCCTTGGTAATCCGTTCGGTTTTCTCTTGGAAGACACCAGACCCACTGTTACCGTCGGTGTGGTTTCCGCACTCAATCGTTCAATAAAATCAACAAATTCCGAACGCATCTACAAAAATATGATTCAGACGGACGCCGCGATCAATCCCGGAAATTCCGGTGGCCCTCTGGTCAATATCCTGGGCCAGGTAATCGGTATAAATACCTTCATTCTGACCTCTGGTGGTGGATCTGAAGGTATCGGTTTTGCCCGTCCCATCAATATCGCCAGGAAATTTATTAATGAGGCAAAAAAATACCATAGGTTAAGGACGCCGTGGATTGGTGCCTGGACTCAGGACATCACACCGACCATTGCCCGGGCAATGGGAATCCCTCCCCGCGGTGTTCTCGTCAGTAATGTTGATCCCAACAGCCCGGCCCAGCGGTCAGGGATAAAAGAGGGCGACCGTATCATCAGGGTAAACGACAACAACATCTCGAATGTCGCTGACTGGCGCAAGGCTATTGCCAACATCTTTGTTGATGACACAATGGAAGTCGTACTCCTGAGAAATGGCGATACCTTAAAAATAAAAATGGTCGTCTCAGAATACAAAGAAGGGGTGGGCATACCTACCGATTTAGGGATATACATTGAGGATATCAATGCACGAACTGCGCAAAAATACGATATCACATACCCCGATGGTGTTGTGGTGACAAGGGTTGAAAAAAATAGCATCGGAGAGAAACTCGGTATATTACCCGGTGATGTAATACTGATTGTTGGGAACAGGCGCATAAGAAATAAAGAAGAATTCAAAGAGGCGTTAAGGGATATGAAGTCAATCAGTTTTATTATTGATAGAGGTGGTTTTATCATCCATCTCTATTCTGGTTATTAAAGGAGCAGAATGATTGAACGTTATCAGACTGAACCAATAAAAAAACTCTTTGATGAACAATTCCGGTTCCAAAAATGGCTCTTTGTTGAAACTGTTGTTGCTGAAGTAGAAGAGGCAGAAGGTATAATACCCAAGGGGTTGAGTAAAAAATTGAGGCAGGTCAGGGTCGATCCGAAAAAGGTAGCCCAGATTGAAAAAGTCACCAACCACGATGTAATAGCATTTCTTACTGCAGTTCGTGAGAAAATCGGCGCAGAAGGAAAATGGCTCCATTTTGGGCTCACCTCGTATGACCTGGTGGATACCGCATTTTCTCTGATAATTCAAGAAGCACTGACGATAATATTGAAAGATATAAAACAGGTCTGTGCAATATTAAAACAGCTCTCAATAAAATATCGGAGAACCCCTCAGATCGGACGGACCCACGGTATGTTCGCTCAACCCATAACATTTGGATACAAGATAAGATCCTGGTATGAAGAGACGAACAGGAATTACAACAGACTCATTCAGGCAGGCAAAGAGATACGCTATGGTAAACTTTCAGGAGCAGTGGGGACCTATGCAATGCTCTCCAGGAAAATTGAAAAGAAAGTAATGAAGCGGCTCGGGCTCAGACCTGAGCCGGTCTCCACCCAGGTTCTGCCCAGGGATAGATATGCCAGTTTAGCAGCCAGCCTGGTTCTTTATGGCTGTGGCATTGAGAGAATCGCTACCGAAATCAGAAATCTATCCCGTTCCGAAGTAGGTGAAGTATCTGAGCCCTTTACCCGTGGTCAGAAGGGTTCTTCAGCAATGCCCCATAAGAAAAATCCTGTTATCTGTGAACGAATATGTGGCCTTGTAAGGATATTGAGGGGTATGCTTGTGCCCGCCTATGAAAATATCAATCTATGGCACGAAAGAGACATCACAAACTCATCCGTAGAGCGAATCATTATCCCTGACCTCTTCCATCTGGTCCATTATATTACCAGAAAGATGATCTGGGTGTTGAAGGGACTGAATGTAAATAAAGATAGAATGCAGGAAAATATCGAAAAGACCTATGGCACATTCGCATCCCAGGCCCTGATGAATCTATTGATATTAAAGGGTATGGATCGCACCAGTGCATATAAACGAATCCAGCAGGCCTCATTCCAGGCACTGAGTTCGAAGACAAATTTAAAGGAACTGATTCGGCAGGATAAGAAACTCAGACAATATGTCAGGGAAGAAGAACTTGAGAAGATCTTCGATCTTCACTGGCATCTGCGTAATCTCTAAAAACTTGTCAGAATATGAAATTTGTTTATAATAGCAAAGGAGTGAACAATGCAGAAGCGATTGATTAGCAAAAAAGAGGCAAAGGTTGGAATCATTGGACTGGGCTATGTGGGACTACCCCTCGCCTTAGAGATTGCCCGAGCCGGATTTAAGGTTATCGGAATCGATATCGATAAAAAAAGGGTGGCGATGATAAACAGGGGTATCTCCTTTATCAGTGATGTAGATTCAAAGGAACTGAAATACTTTGTATCCAGAGATAGAATAAAGTCGTCCACCTCTTATGCAAAATTGAGGGACTGCGACATCATCATAATCTGCGTCCCGACGCCGATCAATATCAATAAAGAACCAGACTTGAGTGCGGTCGTTGAATGTACGCACGGAATCAGAAATTATCTAAAAAAGGGACAACTTATTATATTGAAGAGTACCACCTATCCGGAAACAACCGAAGGGGTCATCCTTCCTATTCTCAAAAGTTCAGGTCTTAAAGTCGGCAAAGACTTCTTCCTCGCCTTCTGTCCCGAACGTATCGATCCCGGAAACAAAAAATATGGTATTGCCAATACACCGGTGGTTGTGGGTGGAGTAACAAAAAACTGCACCAGGATGGCTACTCTCTTCTATCGACAATTTGTGAACAGTGTCTTTCCTGTGTCATCACCAAAGGTTGCGGAAATGACCAAACTTCTCGAGAATACTTTCAGGAATGTGAATATTGCCCTGGTCAATGAATTTGCCCAATTATGTGAAAGGATAGGGGGAATTGATATCTGGGAAGTTATTGATGCAGCAAAGACCAAACCATTTGGATATATGCCCTTCTATCCTGGACCTGGTGTTGGTGGGCACTGTATACCCATCGACCCATACTACCTCTCCTGGAAGGCAAGGGAATACGATTTTCATACCGCCTTCATAGAACTGTCAGCCCGGATCAACGAAGAGATGCCCTATTTTGTCGTCAACAAGATCATCGATGCCCTGGGAAAATCGGGTCGGTGTTCAGGTCAGGCGAAGATTCTGCTTCTGGGGATGGCCTTCAAAAAAGACATCTCAGATCTCAGACATTCTCCATCATTGAAGGTCTATCAGATTCTAAAAGCCAGGGTGCAGAAGGTTCTTTATAATGATCCCTATATACCCGAACTCAGGGACGATAATAAAATTATCCGCTCGGTAGCGTTGACTGCTAAACTTTTAAAGAAAATGGATGCAGTGGTGATTCTAACTAACCACTCAAAATATGACTATGATTTTATAGCCAGACATAGCCGGCTCATTATCGACACCAGAAATGCGGTCAAGAAACAGAACCGGAAGGTCGTCAAATTGGGTCTGGGTCGGTAGTATTACAACTAATTAGATAAAATAATTTTACAACAGAAGACCAAAAAATACCAATTCATAATTCTGAGACTTCTGCACTTGACACCAAAGATTATCTGATTAAACTTATTCTTATGAAGAAAATAATCATCTTCAGCCTCTCGATTCTATTTTGCACAGTAAATGTAATAACACCACAGTATTATCGTCTCATAGAAAAAGAACGCAAGATATATCTTGGTCTCAAGGCAATGGATTCAGTTGTTGCACAACAGTATATCGAACTTCCATCAGCGTATGAACGTAAGGCACTGTATGAAAAATTCTGGAAGAATAAGGAGCCCCAGAAAAGAACAGAATTTGAAGAGAGGATCGAGTATGCCTTTAAAAATTTCGGTCGCTATGCTCCGTTGAGTGACGAACGGATACCGATATATATAAAATACGGTCAACCGACAAAAAGGGAAAGGATAATCCCTCAGAAGATAATCGGTACAAAGACCCATATTCTTGTAAAACCTGCTGAGGTCTGGACATATCGAACCAAGGGCTTAATCTTTGACTTCGTAAGGAAAGGACGAGCCTATAAACTGCTCGCCTGTTCATCCTTCGGTGACAGTGTAAAGATTCCATACCTGATGAAGATATCTTCCGATACCTTAATTGATATAAAGAAAGACCAGAACCTGGATTTCAACCTTTCCTATGGCAGGTTCCGTCAGCAGGAGAATCTAACAAGACTCGAATTATATATAAGCCTTGATATCGACGATACAACTGGTCTATCACTTTATCGTAGAATTAGGGTTCGGGATAAGAATGACAGTATCATAAGCGAAAGCAACGACCTCCTCAAACCGTTCGATGCCGGTTTCGGTACTTTCTATGATGAAATTAATCTCTGGTTAAAACCTGAAAAGTATCAGATAGAGATATCCTATGCCGACATAAAAAATCATCGATTTGGTCAAAAGGAATTGGCCGTGAGCCTGATAGAATACCAGAACGACGCCAAGGAAATCAGCGACCTTGTGCCTGCACTCTTGATTGACCATGCGGTCACCAGAGAAAAATTTGATAAACCTATAGGGCGAATGATTCCCTTAATCAAACCTGTCCTGCCCATACATCAACCATTTTATCTCTATGTCGAGGTCTACAACCTGAAAACCAGAGATGGCCAGCATCATTTAAGAACAACCTATGAGGTCTACAATAAAGAAAAAATGCATAAGGAGATTGTCGACATTATGATTGATGACTGGTTTGAACCCGGAGATGTTGCATATCTGGGTGCCCATTATCACCCTATGGACTTGCCTCCAGGCCATTACATAATTGTCCTGAGGGCAAAAGATCAGCTGAGCGGTAAGGAAAGAACCGCAATCACAGAAAACTACGAGTCGTTGACATTTGTGCAAAAGTTATTATAATTGAACAATGATTGGTCTAATTATCAGCCTTTTTATGGGTCTCTATCCCAGCCCTCAGATTCGAGAGCTTATTCTTCACTCAACTTACAGGTTCCATCATTCCTGCGATCCCGGGGACCAGCTCTGGACAGCAAACGGCCCGTTTACCGGATATATTGTAAGTATGACAGACGACGGCAATTACCTATATGTGGGTTCAATATCCAATGGCATATTTCGGTTTGAAAACCCCTGGCAGAAAAGGTCTGGGAATATTGAATATGAAACAATAAATGCAATCTATGGTCGTGCCCCAGATACCCTTCTTGCGGGAACCGATGGCTCCGGCCTCTGGACAACAATCAATGGCGGGTTGAACTGGATTCAGAACAATATGGTCCCGGATACTGCGGTCATAAACACCTTTTTCCGCTTCAACAACAGCCTCTATTTTCTCGGCACTAATGGTTCTGGAATCTATCGCTCGACAGATGGCGGAGCAAGCTGGAACAAGAGCGGAAACCTGCCGGATATGCTGAACTTCACTTCCTTTGCCCGTGATTTCAATACACCGCCCCGTATCTTCCTCGGTACCGAAAGCACCGGTATCTATGTCAGCATAGATCAGGGCATCACCTGGTCAGATTATTCAGAACCGGAAATGGATATAGAAAAATTGCGGTTCTTTGTCGTCAATGCGGACAGTTATCTATATGCAGGATGCAGGGGTGGTCTATATTATCAATATGGAGCAACCTGGCATCAAACCGTACTCACCGGCATTTCGGTATCAGATATTCAACGCAAAGGAGATAGCATCCTCGTAGCAACCTGGGGAAATGGAATCTTTATCAGCGGGATCGGTGACTCAATCCTTTATCCACGCAATCAGGGTCTCGGATATCTGGTGGTAAACTGTTTGAATGTCGTTGGTGATACAATATTTGCTGGAACCTGTGGAGGTATATACTATTCTACAAATAATGGAATAAACTGGATAGAATTCAACCAGAATATCAATGCTGCATTAATCTACGACCTCACCATAAATCCACAAAACCAGTACTCGGTCTATGCCCTCAGTTTTGGAGCCGGGTTGTTTAAGAGCAGTAATGGTGGCAATACCTGGTTCCATTATGGAAATCCACCAGGATTACCATTTTTGACTGCGATGGCCGTCAACCCACAGGACAGCGCCCATATTCTTATCGGCTCGATATTCGGTATGTTCATTACAACAGATAACGGCTTCACCTGGACTACAGCCAATACTGGAGCACAATTGATAACAGATATTGAATTTGATCCGACCAACCCATTTATTGCCTATGCTGGTTCTAACTATATGTTTATGAGAACCACTGATGGCGGATTAAACTGGGATACACTAAATTTTGGTAACTCCTACAATGATATTAAAATATGTCCACAGGCTCCGGAAACCATTTATGTCGCTACAAATAAAGGAGTATTCAAAAGTAATAATTACGGTAATAATCTCTATCCCTCAGGACTGACCGATACATCAATCGTCAGTATCAATATCGATGGCTACTTTTCATCTTTGCTCTATGCAGGATTGGAATGGCCCCAGTCAGGTCAGCCCGGTATTTATAAATCGACCGATGGTGGACAGACCTGGACCTCCACCCATTTCCCAGACATCCCCTGTTTTGGAATTCAGACGATATTTGATGTCCCATTCTATCTTCTCGCCTGTTCAGACCAGAGTAGCTGTTATCTTTCCCTTGATGCCGGTAACAACTGGTTTGGACTTGGCCCTGATATTCCAGGCAATTTAAGTCCCGTTATTGGCTTGAGTCAGTTACAGCACACATTGTATTTAGGGAACCTTGCCGGTGTCTATGCTTACACTGATTCAAACCCACCTGCTGTATCAATTTCAGCCCCTGACTCATTCTCACCGGATGGGGATTTAATAGACGATAATATAGAATTTGCCCTGAGTGCATCAGACACCCATGGCATCCTCTACTGGAATCTGAAAATCATAAAAGACTCAATCGTCCTCCTGAATAAAGAAGGTTTTGCCCTGCCTCCAGATACCATCAGCTGGAACGGTTTTGATAGCTCTGATGTCTTGGTAAGAAATGGTTCTTATATTGCGGGATTTTTTGCCTATGATGGGTTCTTCAATATTGATACCGCTTCAAAAAATATATTTGTAGCCAAAAAACCGTTGATCTCCGGTGTAGGTGAAGCTACCTCCCTGCCTTCCGGCAGGAAGATTGCAGTTGATGATACTGGCTGTATTCACATTGTCTATACAACATTTAAACCGGAAGAGATATTCTATACATATTCCCCAGACGGTATAAACTGGTCTGAACCCTTAGACCTGAGTAATAGTCCGTCAGAATCTTCAAAAAATCCCTGTATTGTTATTAATAGCAATAATACCATCTATATATTTTGGGAAGAACAGTATGCAGATTCACAGGAGATTTGCTATCAGAGATACAATGGCCAGTGGTTTCCCAACCCAAGAAGATTAACCCAGACTGCAGGCCCCTCGGTCAATCCATCAGTTGTTGTTACATCAAACAACGATCTCCACTTAGTCTGGGAAGAAAAAGCCGTAAGTGAAATATTCTATCGCCACTATAATTTCGCAACCGGGTTCTGGGATTCGTCGATAAATGTTAGTGGCACTGCAGGGTTATCTCGTGACCCATTTATTATGGTACATAATGGACTATATGTCTTCTTTGCCGACCGCACAAATCAATCGAACTTTGACATCCGATACCGACATGGTGATGGACAGAACTGGCAACCGGTTGTGCAGGTTGATACAACCCCGGGTGATTCCTATCTGCCGGTTGCGGTAAGTGATGCCTATAACAGAATTCACCTTTGCTGGTCTGATTCCACCCCGGGGAATATTGATATATTTTACAAATGTCTCACTCCTGATTCAGGATGGAGCCTGACCATCAACCTCACCCAGACACCGGAAACCTCACACTTCCCCACCCTGACCATAGACAACCTTCAGAACATATACCTGTACTGGCAGGAAGATAAAGATATCTATCAGCGGGTACTGGACCATCAACTGGGATGGCTCCAGTATAAGAATATTAGTAATTCTTCTGTGTATTCAAGATATCCATCCTCAGCATTGAAGACCGACCTTGTCTGGACAGAAAACGACTCGACCCCGTTTAATATAATCTACTATAAAGAAGAAATCTTAGACACCACCAACCCCAATTTTACTATCAGTGCACCCGAGACCACATATCTGAATGACAGTCTCATAATACACCTCTCAGTAGATGAACAACTCCAGGCATTGCCGATCGCCTATCTTAAGGATGTTCAGAACGATTCAATCCCATTTAATGTGACACTGGACTCGACCTTCAACTATTCCGGTCGTCTGCTCGTAAGCGGCCTTGTCTCTGGAGATGGTTCAATATCAGTAAGAGGCCAGGACCTTTCAGGAAACCAGGGTGTACAGACCAAACCGATATTTATTGACACCCTCGACACAATTCCACCAAACTTCACCATTACCGCACCCGATACCGCTTATATAAACGACACACTCTTTTTCACATTTATTGCAAGTGAACCTCTAACTTCTCTACCTGAAGCCTGGTTAAAGGATATTCAGCAGGATACTGTGCATCTGTCGGTAACTGAAACCTCTCCCCTCCATTATGCAGGACAGGGTTATATCACAAACCTTGTGTTAGGTGCAGGAACCCTCTTTGTGTCTGGCACCGATCTCCACAACAACTATGGGGAAGATAATAAACAAATTTTCATCAGCAGTCTGGATTCACTCTCCCCGAATTTCAGTCTGAGTTATCCTGATACATTCTTTATTGGTGACAACCCCATAGTTGTAATCACCCCGAATGAACCCTTGATGCAAGAACCATCGGTCTGGCTCTACGACAGCACAAATGATTCGCTTCAGTTAACCGTTATATCAGACTCCAATTTTTATCAAGCTGGAGATACCATCGTCGGTTTGGAACTCGGCAGTGGTCGACTCAGGGTCTATGGGGTTGACCTGTCCGGCAATGAAACCGATACAACGGTTACAATCTGGATTGATGCCCGAGGAAACCTACTTCCCCGTGACTCCTGCTTTGCCTTCCCTAACCCCACCCATAAGGACTACATAAAATTTATGTTCTATTTGAATCAGAATGGACATTTAAAGATTGAAATATTTACCCTTTCTGGACGTCGGATCGGAACATTTATTGACGACGATTTTGAAGGTGGTAGGATATATGAACGACAGATGTCAGTGAACGAAATGGGAACCGACATCTATATATTCCGTGCCCATGCGAATGCAGGTAAGCATGAGGCGACCGTAATGAAAAAATTCGGAGTGATTCGATGATTTTACTGCTCAGTCTCTACATCATTTCTCAATCCTCACCAGGCCTGGAATTCCTGCGGATGGGTACAGGCAGTCGGCCCCTGGCCCTGGGCAATGCCTATGTCTCTATCGGCGATGAACCATTCACGATATTTTATAATCCAGGTGGTATCGCGAGCATTAAATCAAAGATTATTTCTACCTTTTACAGCCGATGGTTTCTCGATACCGAACTTGGAGGTATTGCAGGTGTATTATCAGTCGGCGAGAAAGGTGCACTGGGCTTCGGCCTGAGGGGTTTATATACTGACAGAATAGAGCATCGAACTGAAGAAGATCCCTGGAGTTATACTTACTACAACTCATATTTTTTAAACCCATCAGTAAATTATTCATATCGATTTAACAACTTCGGACTGGGGTTGGGACTGAACGGTTTGGGGGTCAAGATTGCATCCGACGGTAAATATACACTCTTCTTAAACAGCGGTGTCCGTTATACCTCAAAGAAATTCGCCTTCGGACTTGCCATCTCAAATCTGGGCCTGCGCATTTTTAATACCAATCTACCACTAAGTCTGCGCACCGGTCTATGCCTCAAACCAGTGGATAATCTTTGCTTTACATTTGATATTCTGAAGGTCTTCAAGGACCAGCTTACATTTTATACAGGCACTGAATTTTCAGCCATCGGTCCGCTCACTCTGCGCCTCGGCTATAATCCTGAAGTCTATTCCCAGAACTTTTTAAGAAAAATATCCGGAGGATTTGGGTTGAAGATTGGAAATATTACCATCGACTACACCGCTGCCTCATTCGGGATATTCGGTCTGACCCATAATCTTACGGTCTCATATAATACTGCGGTTCAGAAGAAAAAAATCCGCAGGGAACTGTTAAGCAAAGAAAAAATTTTGATGAGTGAAACCTACCTGAGACAGGGGATAGAATATTTCAACCAACAAAAGTATGATGAGGCATTGAATGCCTGGGATCTCTCATTAATCTGGAATCCGGACAACCAGGAAGTTCTCGATTGGGTTTCCCGTGCGCGCAAAAAGGTTCGGGAAAATCGGAATATCAACTGAAACAGGGTATACCTCAAAGTATAAAGGCGAATATGGAAAAGGCTCTCTTAAAATACAAAAACGGTGATTACCTCAGTGCAATAAAGATCTGGAACAGTATCCTGAAGATTCAACCTGAAAATCTCACTGTAAAAAACTATATAAATGAAGCAAATCAGAAGATTGTTGAAGAAATAAAGGTTGCGCTTGAAAAGTTGAACAATTACCTAAGCCAGGGCAAATTGAAATCGGCAATCGACTTTGTAAATCGGATGTTGAGAAAATATCCAAAGCAGGAGAATCTGACAAGACAGAAGATATATATTGACCAGAAGATCAGTGATAGCATCGACAAACTCCTTGCCGAAGGTAGAAAATTATATAACGATAAGGATTATGTCAGTGCGGAAAAGAAATTTCAAGGAGTCCTTGAACTTGAACCGAGTAACCCCCAGGCCCTCCAATATCTGGACAGGATAAAAAATAAACTGGCACGCGGCAAAAAGGAAGATGCAGAACGCTACTATCTTTTAGGGATTGATGCCTACACAAGGGACAACTTTGAACTGGCGATAAAATACTGGAACAAAGTCCTCTCGATCGACCCCAATTATCCAAATGTCAAAAAGAATCTGACTCGTGCCAAGATAAAACTTGAAGAACTCAATAGGTAGTAAATTGATTAATTCTTAGAAATGCGCATCCCGATTCGCCTGAAGTTCATCCTGTTAATATTCCTACTAATTCTCTTTATTACCGGCGTCATCTTCTGGTTTACATTAAATCGTGTGCGCCAGGCACTAACAAATGAGATAAAACTTCAGGGTGAAATCCTCGCCCGGATTATTGCACTCAATGCCGAGGATCCCCTGATTACAAATGATGACCTCTATCTTGCTCGGCTGGTGACCGATGCAGTAAAAAATGAAGGGGTCGGTTATGCATATATCACAGATAAAAAGAATATTATAAGGGCGCACAATAAGATTGAATTTGTTGGAAAATCTGAAAAACGATTCAAGTCCCCAGCCAATCTCTATAATGTTACCTTACCGATTGTCCTGGCCGGCAAAAAGGAAATCGGAAAGGTGAGCGTGGGCCTTGGAACCGCGCGGATAAAAAACACAACCCATACTATGCAAATTATTCTCCTATTAATTTCTGTAACCGGATTGCTGATTGGTATCCTCGGTGCAATGTTACTATCCAACTATCTGACACGACCGATCAATGACCTGGTTCTGGGTGTCAAGGCGATCGCCCAGGGAAATTTTGAACAGCAGATTAAGAAGAGATCGAACGATGAAATTGGTGATTTAACCCTTGCCTTCAATCAGATGGCAAAGAGTCTTAAAGAAAAGGAGCAGATAAAAGATGCCTTCCGCAGGTATGTCTCACATCAGGTAGCCGAAGAGATATTCAAAAACCCCGATGCCTATATAGATACATTAAAGGGAACCAGACGAAAGGTAACCGTACTCTTCGCAGATATCCGCGGATTTACACCCCTGACCGAAAGGCTTCCTGCCGAAGAAGTGGTTTCACTCCTCAATGATGTCCTTACAACGATGACAAATGTCATATTCAAATATGAAGGGACAATCGATAAATTTATCGGTGATTGTATAATGGCAGTATTTGGTGCACCCATATTCCATCCTGACGATACCAACCGTGCACTCCTGGCCGGTATAGACATCCAGCAGGAAATTAACAGGATGAATAAAAAGAGGGAAAAGAACAATAAAGAAACCATCCGTGTCGGTATCGGGATCAATACCGGTGAGGTCGTAGTGGGAAATATCGGAGCCGCTGAACGGCTTGACTACACGGTCATTGGTGATTCGGTGAATCTTGCCTCCCGTCTCCAGGAACTTGCCAGTGGCGGAGAAATCGTCGTCTCTGAATATGTCTTCAAAGAAACATCCATACCGATTAAATTCTCCGAACCGATGCTGGTCAAGGTGAGGGGTAAAGAATCACCGATAAAAATCTATCGGGTAATATATCAATAACCCATACATAAACTATAAAGGTATATTCTTCAATGACTCTACCGCAATATTGGTCACAGACTATTCTATTTCAAACGGGCGATATGTCAAGAGGACGAAGATATCCTGAACTCCTCCATAATCTTCAATCCCGCAGAAGTTCCAATACGATCTGCCCCGGCTTCAACAAACGAACAGACCTGCTGATAGGTTCTGATCCCACCCGAGGCCTTCACCCCAAAATCTGGACCCACCGCCTGACGCAATAGTATTACATCTTCTAAGCGTGCACCCCATTTTGACAAACCGGTCGATGTCTTGACAAAATGTGCACCTGCATCCTTAACAATCTTAGCTCCGGCAATCTTTTCTTCATCGGTCAACAGACAGCATTCCAGAATCACCTTGACCAATCTACCCTGAGCACAGGAGACGACCGCCTCAATCTC
>MUKB01000033.1 GCA_002049785.1 Caldifarciminota bacterium 4484_100 | reverse complement strand
CTCTTACTCGGTGAGGACCCATTATCAAAGCCGGAGATGGAAGGACATTTTCGGCACAACTCGCTGTTTGTTGGACCAGCGGATCGAGCTGCGGTTAATGAAGGCAGGGCCGACTATATACCGGTATTTCTTTATGAGATTCCCAGCCTCTTCTACTCAGGATTACTGCCTGTTGATGTAGCATTCCTGCATGTCTCACCACCGGACGAGCATGGGTTTATGAGTTTCGGGGTTGAATGTCTGGCATCGAAGTCTGCAGCTGAGACCGCGCGCGTGGTGGTTGCCCAGGTAAATGATCGGATGCCCAGAACCCTGGGTGATTCATTTATCCATATATCAAAGGTCGCCAAGCTGGTTGAGATTTCAGAGGAGTTGCCTGAATTGAAAAGTCCACCCTTCACCGAGGTGGAGAAGAAGATTGGTGGGTATATTGCGGATCTGGTTGAGGATGGTTCTACACTCCAGCTGGGTATTGGCGGTATCCCCAATGCGGCGCTCAAGGCGATGTTTAATAAGAAAGACCTTGGCATCCACACCGAGATGGTTTCAGATTCTATTATTGAGGCGATTGAGGCCGGGGTTATTACCGGGGCAAAGAAGACCCTGCATCCGGGAAAGGTGGTTGCGACATTCTACTTGGGGACGAACAAACTCTATGATGCGATTGATAACAATCCGATATTCGAAACCCATCCCACAAATTATACCAACCATCCATTTATTATCGGCCAGAATGAGAAGATGGTGGCGATAAATTCCGCAATCGAGGTTGATCTCACCGGTCAGGTCTGTTCAGATTCGATCGGCACAAGAATCTATTCAGGATTCGGCGGACAGGTCGATTTTATTCGCGGTGCTGCCCAATCAAAGGGTGGTAAACCCATTATTGCACTGCCTTCCACTGCCAAGAAAGGAACCGTCTCAAAGATTGTTCCCACCCTGAAGACCGGTGCGGGTGTGGTGACCACCCGGGCCGATGTCCATTATGTAGTAACCGAATATGGTGTGGCGTATCTACACGGCAAGAATTTGAGGGAAAGGGCGCGGGCATTGATCAATATTGCACATCCGGATTTTCGACCGATGCTCGAGGAAGAGGCAAAGAAGCGAAGGCTACTGTAATTATGGGAGAAGGTTTTCATATTTTGAAACTGGAACATATCGGTATTGCGGTGCGTTCAATCGCCGAACAGGGCAGGGTTTGGCAGACTATGCTCGGTTTGAATATGGAAGGGATAAAAGAACTTCCAGAACAGAAGATTAAGGTTGCAATTTTCAGAATTGGTGAACTCCATATCGAGCTGATTGAACCGATGGATGAGTCCAGTCCGGTTTATCATTTTATTGAGAAGAGGGGAGGAGGCTTGCACCACCTCTGTTTTGAGGTCGATGATATTGAGACCGCACTTGCGCACTTGAAAAGGGGTGGTGCTCATTTGATTGATGAGAGACCGAGACCCGGGGCCTGGGCAAAGAAGATTGCCTTTATCCATCCAAGATCAATGGGTGGTGTTCTGATTGAATTGTGTGAGCATTGAATGTCTCTACCGGCCCGGGGAGTTATTTCAATAAGACGCAGGTTTAATTAAGGAGGAATAATGCATTTTGATACTGAAGTCGTGCACGGTGGTCAACATCCAGATAAGTTGCATCGAGCGATTTCACCACCGATCTATCAAACCTCGACATTTGCATTTGAGGATGCAGACCAGGGTGCACGGCTTTTTAAAAGAGAAGAAAAGGGTCATATCTATACCCGATTGAGTAATCCTACGATTGACCTTCTTGCCCGGAAGGTGGCGCGTTTGGAATCTGCTGAAGCGGGCTTGCTCTTCTCTTCTGGTTTATCTGCAATATTCAATACAATCGTTACCTTGGTCAAATCCGGTGAGGAAATTGTTTCTGATGATACAATCTACGGTGGAACATTTGCCCTTCTGAAGAATATTATCCCACGACTTGGTATCGGAGTGAAGTTCATCGATGCCACCGATTATGACCGTTTGAAGAATGAGATTACTGAAAAGACAAAACTTCTATTCATTGAGACCCCGGCAAATCCTACACTGAAAATAATTGATATTTCTGCGTGTGCTGAAATTGCCAAGCAGAAAAAAATTCCACTCTGTGTGGATAATACATTTGCGACACCATATCTTCAACGACCAATTGAACACGGTGCTAATATCGTGGTTCATTCCGCGACAAAATATCTGGGCGGTCATGGAGATATCATTGGTGGAGTAGTTGTTGGAGCTAAAGAATTTATCGAACGGTTATGGGATGATGCCAAAGAGATCGGAGCATGCAATTCACCCTTTAATGCCTGGCTTATTTTAAGGGGACTCAAGACCCTTACGGTGCGTATGGATAAGCACTGTTCCAATGCGATGAAGATTGCGGAATTCTTGACCGGTCATCCTCAGGTGGAACGGGTCTATTATCCTGGGCTAAAAGACCATCCTGGTTTTGATATTGCCCGGCGTCAGATGAGCCAGTTTGGTGGTATGCTGGGTTTTGACCTCAAGGGTGGTAAGGAGGCGGGTAAGAGGGTAATGAATTCGGTCAAACTCTGCACAATAGCGGTAAGTCTGGGTGATGTTGATACCCTGATTGAGCATCCCGCCTCAATGACCCATTCTACATATAGTGATGAAGAACTGAAAAAGTGCGGTATCAATCCCGGTTATGTGAGAGTGTCCGTCGGCATTGAGAACCCCGATGATTTGATTGATGATTTGAAGCAGGCGTTAGCAAAGATATGAACCCGGCGCAATTGTTGAGACTTAAAAAGGAGGTTTAATGATTGGAATCGTTGGCTATGGTTCCTATCTGCCAAGATTTCGTATCCGGGCCGATGATATTGCCCGACAATGGGGAAGGGACCCGGAGACGGTGAAACGGGGTCTACTCCTCAAGGAAAAGACCGTGCCTGGTCCGGATGAGGATACGATTACGATTTCAGTAGAGGCGGCACGGAATGCATTAAAACGGGCGGATATTGAACCCGGAGAGATTGGTTCACTTTATATCGGTTCTGAATCCCATCCCTATGCAGTGAAACCATCGGGTACGGTTGTTGCCGAGGTTCTGGGAATTACCCCAGAGGTCCATATTGCAGATTATGAATTTGCCTGTAAGGCAGGAACCGAGGCGATGTTTGTTGCCTATTCTCAGGTAAAGGCGGAACTGGTGAAGTATGCGATGGCGATTGGTGCTGACACATCCCAGGGTGCACCAGGAGATGCCCTGGAATTTTCTGCCTCGGCAGGTGGTTCGGCATTTATCTTTGGTCGGGAAAAGGTCATCGCCGAAGTGATTGATACATATTCTTATGCTACAGATACCGCAGATTTCTGGCGAAGGGAAGGTGCGTTTTATCCACTACATGGTGGTCGATTCACTGGTGCGCCTGCATATTTCAAACATATTCTTGGTGCGGGTAGGGCGATACTGAAGAAGAGTAATCTCAAACCTGAAGATTTTAAGTATGCGGTTTTTCATATGCCCAATGGAAAGTTTCCCCTGAGTGCAGGAAAGCGGCTCGGGTTTAAGAGGGAACAGCTTGAGCCGGGCTGGATTGTGCCGACGATGGGTAATACATATTCTGGCTCTTCACCCACCGGCTTTTCCGCAACCCTGGATATTGCAAAACCGGGTGATCTGATACTGCTCGTCTCGTTCGGTTCTGGAGCAGGAAGCGACGCATTCATCTTCAAGGTAACCGAACGAATCGAACAGGTGCGGGACCGAGCCCAAAAGGTTCAGGAGATGCTGTCACGCGAACCGATTTACTTGGACTATGGTCAGTATGCGAAATTCCGCGGTAAGATTATTATGAACGAGTAAGGGGGTAAGATGCGTGATGTCTACATAATCGGCGTAGGGATGACAAAGTTCGGTGAGCTCTGGGGAAAGTCCCTCAGGCAGATATTTGTTGAAGCGGCACTTTCGGCAATCGATGATGCCGGGGTTGACCATATTGAATCAATGTATGTAGGTGCAATGACAACTGGTCTATTTGTAGGGCAGGAGCATATAGGTGCATTGATGGCTGATTATCTCGGTTCGGCACCGGTTCCTGCAGTAAGGGTAGAGTCTGCCTGTTGTTCTGGTGGAATGGCTTTAAGAATGGGATTCTTTGAGGTGGCGTCTGGAAACAGTAATATTGTTCTGGTCGGCGGGGTTGAAAAGATGACCGACGGTGCGGATGTTACTGCGGCCTTGGCCACCGCTGCAGACCAGGAATATGAGGTCTATCAGGGTGTAACATTCCCCGGACTCTATGCCCTGATTGCCCGGGCACACATCGCACGATTCGGCACCACAAGAAAACAGCTTGCTGCGGTCTCGGTGAAGAATCATCACAACGGTTCATTAAATCCCAATGCCCAGTTTCAGAACGAGGTGACCCTGGACCAGGTTATCAATGCAACACTGGTTGCAGACCCCCTTACGATCCTTGACAGTTCTCCGGTATCTGATGGTGCTGCCTGTGCAATACTGGTTTCTGAGGAAGTTATGAAGAAAGCAAAAAGACCCGCAGTTAAGATTATCGGCTCGGGTGCGGCTACCGACTACCTTGCCCTTCATCAAAGGGATGATATTACTGTCCTGAATGCAGTTAAACGGTCGGCTGAGCGGGCATATAAGATGGCAGGGATAGGGCCGGAAAAGATTGATTTTGCTGAGGTGCATGACTGTTTTTCGATTGCTGAACTGTGTATTGTTGAAGAACTCGGTTTTGTCGAGAAAGGAAAGGGTGGTCCATTTATTGAAGCGGGCAATACCGCGCTGGATGGCAAGATTCCGGTAAATAGTTCCGGTGGTCTGAAGGCAAAGGGACATCCGGTTGGTGCGACCGGTATCGCCCAGGTCTTCGAAGTGGTTGAACAACTGAGAGGAAATGCGGATAAACGGCAACTCAAGGATGTCCATATCGGTTTGACCCAGAATATGGGTGGTTCTGGTGCCTCATCGGTTGTTCATATATTCAAATTAGCGGAATAAGGAGGTTGTATGCCTACACCAAGATATACAAGGGAGATACCACAGCGGTATCGACTTGAAGCAAATAAGTGTAAGAACTGTGGCCGGATTTCTTTCCCGCCCCGACAGATCTGTCCCCATTGTGGTGGTCGAAATTTTGAACGGACAAGACTTTCGGACCAGGGCAAGATTGTTACCTTCACAACAATCCGGGTGGCGCCGACTCAGTATTCATCCCAGGTTCCCTATAGTATCGCGATTGTGGAACTGAATGAGGGTGTAAGGATTACTACACAGGTGGTGGACTGTAAACCAGAGGACCTTGGAGTCGGCAAACCGGTGAAGATTGTCTTCAGGAAGATGTATCCTGAGGGAAAGACCGGAATCATCTGTTATGGTTATAAAGCGGTTCTTGTGTAGCGGCTATTAATAATGGAAAGACTCGAATCGCATATTAACCCGAACAGCCCTGAGTTTAAAGAGAATAAGAAGGCGATGGAACAGGCGGTGAAGGTTCTCAGGGAACGGCTTGCCCAGGTGAGAAAGGGTGGACCTCCTCATATGCATGAGAAGCATAAGAAGCGAAACAAACTCTTCGTGCGGGAGAGATTAAAACTTCTCTTTGACCCTGACACTCCATTCCTTGAGTTGAGTCCTTTGGCGGCCTGGGATATGTATGATAATGCCCATCCGGCTGCGGCCATTATTACCGGGGTTGGTATTGTTCATAATAAAGAGGTAATGGTTGTCGCCCATGATGCTACAGTCAAAGGTGGGACATATATACCGGAGACGATAAAGAAACATATCCGCGCCCAGGAGATTGCAATGGAGAATCGTCTTCCCTGCATCTATCTGGTTGATTCTGGTGGAATATTTCTACCCCTACAGGTGGGAACATTCCCGGATAAATTCCATTTCGGTCGGATCTTCTATAATCAGGCCAGGATGTCCGCAGAAAATATCCCGCAGATATCTGTAGTATTGGGATTCTGCACCGCAGGTGGTGCATATCAGCCGGCAATGAGTGATGAGGTGGTGATTGTTAAGGGCGTCGGCACGATATATATCGGGGGTCCTCCTCTGGTTAAGGCGGCAACCGGTGAGGTCGTTACTGAAGAGGAGCTGGGCGGTGCGGATGTTCATTGTCGGATTTCCGGAGTTGCTGACCATTATGCCGAAGATGATGAACAGGCATTAATGATAACCAGGAATATCATTGAGAACCTTCCTGAACAGAAGAAATATCCTTTAGAAAGGTATGAGCCGAAACCGCCCGCTTATGACCCTGCTGAACTTTATGGTATCATACCGGCCGACCTGAAAAAGCCCTTTGATATGAGAGAGGTGATTGCCCGAATTGTGGATAATAGTGAATTCCAGGAATTCAAGGCCCTTTATGGCACGACCTTGGTCTGTGGTTTTGCACGGATAATGGGTTATCCGGTAGGGATTCTGGCGAACAACGGGGTGCTGTTTTCTGAATCTTCACAAAAGGGTGCCCATTTTGTTTCAATGTGTGCGGTGCGCAGGATACCGATCCTCTTTCTCCAGAATATAACCGGGTTTATTGTTGGAAAGAGATATGAACATGGAGGTATTGCCAAGGATGGTGCGAAATTGATTCATGCGGTAGCAAATGCCCAGGTTCCCAAGTTTACGATTATTGTGGGAAATTCCTATGGAGCAGGAAACTACGGGATGTGTGGCCGGGCCTATGGACCGAGACTTTTATGGATGTGGCCTACTGCAAAAATCTGTGTGATGGGTGGTGAACAGGCGGCAGGTGTATTGACCGATATAAAGGTGAAGGCGCTGACCAAACAGGGTAAGAAACTGACCCCGGAGGAGATTGAGGAGATTCGTAAACCGATTCTTGCCAAGTATGAATACGAATCGAGTGCCTACTATTCAACCGCCCGATTATGGGATGACGGTATCATCGATCCACTCGATACGCGGGAGATATTGGGTCTGGCGATTTCAATGTCCCTGAACGCTCCAATCCCTGAACATAAGTTCGGTGTCTTCAGAATGTGATAAGAAAGGGGGTCTGATGAAAAAGATATGTTTTAAAGAGTTAATCAAAGAGATTAAAGAACCCTGGCAACCTAAGGATGTTGCTTATATCAATGATACTGCGATGCGTATTGCAAAGATAGATGGTGAGTATCACTGGCATACCCATCAGGATGAAGATGAGTTCTTTTTGGTGTTGAAGGGCAGGATATCGATCGATACCGAAGAGAGTTCGGTTGACCTAACCGAAAACGAAGGTTGTTTGATAAAAAGGGGGACAAGGCATCGTTCCCGTTCAAAAGGGCCGGCCTGGATATTGTTGATTGAGCCGATTAAGACCAAGACAAAGGGTGAATAGAGACGATATTGAAGGGAAAGGATATGGCTGAAAACCGATTCCAGACGCTATTATATGAGATAGAAAAGCGGGTGGCAAGGGTTGTCTTTAATCGACCCGAAATCCATAATGCATTCAATGATATAATGATAAATGAATTGATTACGGTCTTCGATGATATCGAGGAGAATAGAGATTTACGGGTGGTGATTCTTACGGGTAGAGGGAAATCATTCTGCGCTGGTGCTGACCTCAACTGGATGAAGCGGGTAAAGGATTTTTCCTATGATGAAAATCTTCAGGGGTCCTTGGCCCTTTCGGAGATGTTATATAAGATATACACCTGCTCTAAACCCACTATTGCCCGCGTGAATGGTACTGCAATCGGTGGGGGAACCGGTCTTGTTGCGGTCTGTGATATTGCGATTGGAGCGGAAAATGCAAAATTCAGTTTCAGTGAAGTGAAATTGGGTTTGATACCCGCCTGTATTTCTCCGTATGTGATAAAAAAGTGCGGTGAAGGAAGGTGTCGAGAATTCTTCCTGACCGGAGAAAGGCTTACTGCTCAGAAGGCGTTGAATGCAGGTCTTTTGAATATGGTAGTTCCACTTGAAAAACTGGATGAGGCGGTTGACCATTTGGTGGATCAACTCCTTTCAAGTGGTCCAGAGGCCATAAAGAGATGCAAGGAACTTATAAGAAATGTTCCGGGAATGGATTGGGAAGAGGTAAAGCGATATACTGCGGAGGTTATTGCACGAATGAGAGTTTCTGAGGAAGGGCAGGAAGGGATGAATGCGTTTTTAGAAAAGAGAAAACCGAAATGGACCTCAGTTTAAGGAAAAGAGCGATACATAAGGATGGTGAATCGTTATACGGCATGGTCGGTGATGCAAGAATCGATGAATAATTCTGAGTTCTTGATGCTGAATAAGAACGACATTGCGGATTTCGAATTTCGGCTTTCGGATTTAAAAAAGGATGTCCCCCTGAATTTATTTCAGGGTCTAAATTTTTTCAACCAGAAAAACCAGAGAAACCAGAAAAACGAGAAAAACCAGAACACCATTTCAGATTTCGGACTACGAACGACTCTGCCGTACAACGAACAACCATTTGTATCACTGCCGTACAACGTACAACCATCTGCAGTTGTGTCTCTGATATCCGGTTTGTGCCGAACTTCGATACCGTACACCGTACAACCATCTGTAGTTGTGTCTCTGATATCCTGTTTATACCGAACGACTCTGCCGTATAACGCACAACCATCTGTAGTTGTGTCTCTGATATCCTGTTTATACCGAACGACTCTGCCGTACAACGTACAACCATCTTCCACAGATGTTTAAAAAAATCCTTATCGCCAACCGGGGTGAGATTGCAATCAGGGTTGCTCGGGCCTGTCAGGAACTCGGGATTGAGGTGGTGGGTGTCTATTCAGATGTGGATAAGAATTCACTCCACCTCAAATATATGAATGATGCATACTGCATTGGAGAACCCGCACCCCAGAAAAGTTATCTGGATATACAAAAAATTATTGATGTAGCAAAGAGGTCGGGTTGTGAGGCGATTCATCCCGGATATGGGTTTCTGGCAGAAAATGCAGAATTTGCAAAGGCCTGTGAAGATAATGATATCGTATTTATCGGTCCTGGTTCCAGATCCCTTGCCTTAGTGGGAGATAAACTGGCATCGCGTAATACGGTCAGGGATGTAGGTGTTCCTATCATTCCAGGGATGGAACTGAAATCCACTGATCTTTCGGTATTCAAAAAGATGGCTCAGCAGGTTGGTTATCCGGTTATTATCAAGGCTTCACTTGGCGGTGGTGGAAAAGGTATGAGAGTGGTTCGAACTGAACAGGAACTTGAGGCGAGTATTGCAGCAGGTCAAAGGGAGGCAAAGAGTGCATTTGGTGATGCAACGGTCTATTTGGAGAAATATATTGAAAGGCCAAGGCATATCGAATTTCAGGTGCTCAGGGACAATTATGGAAATACGGTTCATCTTTTTGAAAGGGAGTGTTCGATCCAGCG